>JAFQKL010000229.1 GCA_017396965.1 Clostridia bacterium | reverse complement strand
TCGTCCGCGTCTGAGTCTCTTCTTTGATGTCCCCTGCTGTGCCGAAAACCAGGGAACCTCTCTGTGATGCTCTCACAGAGAGGTTCCTTGCGTGTCAGGCCGTCTGCGGGTGATATCCGCGAGGGGTGGCGCGGAGGGGAGCTATCGTTTCAGCCATTCTTCTCTCGTGATGGCATACACCCTGGTCACCTCGTTTACCGGGTCCTCGAACTCCTCCACCGGGCTGCATCCATAGGAGAGAGCGGTTCTGGCCGACGGCTCATTGGTATACTTCATGCAGGAGCAGATCACCTGAAAGGGTGTGTGCTGAAAGGCCCAGTCTCTGACCGCGATCGCCGCTTCCTTCGCGTATCCCTTTCTCTGCTGATCACCTCTGATGTGATATCCGATTTCCGGCATGATCCGGCCGTTGACCAGCTGCATAGTCAGCCCACAGTCTCCGATCACCTCTCCCGTGTCTTTCAAACAGACAGCCCAAAGGCCAAATCCAAAGATCCGGTATCGCTCGAGGTTTCTCTGCACCCACTCTCTCACCCGTGTTTCGTCAAAGGTGTAGGGATAGTGCTGCATGATGCCGGTATCTGCCAGGATGCGGTAAAGGGCGTAGAAATCATCCGCTCTCATCTCTCTTAAAATCAATCGCTTTGTCTCAACGACCATCTTCTCCTCCTGATTCTGTTCCGGCTCCTACCGGACACACCCGCATACAGATGCCGCAGACAGCGCCGCGGCCGATGTGCTGGTAGGCCTTTTTCATGTGGGCGCTGCAGGCTGCGGCGTCGAACAACTCCTCCCGCGCCCTGCCGGGTTGCCACATCACCCCCTCGATGGCTCCCGCCGGACAGGCGCGGCGGCAGGCGCCGCAGCCGGTGCAGAGGTGCAGGCGGTCGGCGGGAGGCGGCAGCGGCAGGTCGGTCAGCACCGTCCCGAGGCGGACGGCGGGGCCGTAGACGCGGTGCAAAAAGAGGTTGCTCTGGCCGATGTCCCCCAGTCCCGCAGCCACGGCGGCCTGCTTGTGGGAGAAACGGCCGGAAAACGGCGGGCGGCCGGGCTGGTTGATGCTCTGCGACGCGGCGATGGGCAGGTAGCGCCAGCCCTCCTTCTGCAGCAGCAGGCCGAGGCGGAGCATAATGTGGTCAAGGAGAGCGTTGACCGTTCTGTAGTGGTGAAAATAACTGTGTGTCGGCCCGTTGTCGATCTCGCTTACGACAACGTCAGAGAGAGGCACCACGAGACTGATGGCGTTTTTCAGCCCCGCCTCCCCTTCTTCGAGGGCAACGAAGCCGATGTCGCAGGCTCCCAGCTCCCTCGCCAGCGTCTCCAGCCGTTCATACAGCTGCTCTCTTTGTGAATTCCCCATGGGATTCCCCTCCCGAACGCTTTTCTTTTGGAGATGCTTGTGGTATAATCAGAACAGAATCGAAATAACAGAAAGGAACCGCCTCTATGCCCATCGACCGTTCTCAGTTCGGACAGGTGCGCGACAAGCGCACGATGAAATTTTTTATCATGACGGCGCTGCGCGCGCTGGGCGGCCACGCCCATCCGCAGGATCTTGAGACCATCGCCATGATGACCCAGGCGGCCAACTGGTTTGACTATCACGATGCCCTGGCCGAGCTGCTGGAGAGCGAGCATCTGCTCAGCGTGGAGCTGCCGGAGAAGGGGGAATACTACGTCAATTCCTCCCTCGCCAAAGAGGCGCTCGATCTGCTGAGTGCGGAGCTGCCCGCCTACCTCAAGCGCCGGATCGACACCGCTGTGATCGAGTTCCGCGCCAAGCTGCGCTATGCCGAGGAAAACCGTTATCATATTGAGATGAACGAAGACGGCACCGCGATGCTGACCCTGTCCATCTACGACCGCGACCAGTTGATGTTCTCTACCACCCTGTTCATGCCCGGGCGGGAGCAGGCCGAGCTGCTGGGCCGGGCCTTTTACGATGACCCCACCCCCTACTACAGCAACGTGATGCAAAATCTCGGCAAACTGCTCTCAACCTATGACAAAAAGCTCCGTGAGGAGGAGGGCTTTCCTCCTCCTGCTGCAGGAAAAGACAGCTGAGATGGCGAAAACGAAGCAGGAGGCCGGTTTGGGCTTTGCTCCTGTCACGGAGCGGGAAAACTGTTTCCCCGGAGGTATGGGGGCAAAATGCCCTTTGCCGCGGAACGCTCCGCAGCACCCTCACAGAGAAAGATGATTCAAAAAAGGAGAGTCGCCACCGCGGCTCTCCTTTTTGCTGTTTGTTTCGATCTTATTTCGATCAAACCGCGTGCTGCGGCTCCTTTCCGTAGGACAGCGCCGCACCGATGGCGGTGGCGAACTTGGCCTTCTCCGGAATGTGGAACCTGACGCCGAACATCTTTTCCATGTTCGCAAAGACCAGCCTGCACTCCGGCACGTCGGCGAGGTTGCCGGTAAGTACCACATCGAGATCCCCGTTGCCGCGGCTGGCAAAGACGGCCAGCATCCCGATCGTCTCAAACACCAGGTTGAACAGCCCGCGGGCGATATCCTCCGGCGTCGCCAGCTCGCTGAGCTTGCCGAAGTTGGAGGCGGTGGCGTCGGCCGGGAGGGTGGAGACCGTGTTGGTGGTGATGTCGCCGATGGTGAGGTTGATCTGCTGCAGCTCCCCGCCCTGAGCGAGCTTGACGAGGTTCTTGATGTCGCGCACGTTGAGAACGGCGCTGGAGAGGCCGACCAGCGTGCCGCCGCCCAGCCCCGTGCCGCCGAGGTGGTAGATCTTTTCGGGAGAGGCATTGACAAAAGCCGTTCCTGTGCCCATGCTGACAATGATGCCCCGCTCCAGCTCCGACAGGTACAGCCCGCCGCGGCCGGTGCAGTAGAACTCATCCACCTTGCTGGTGGGGATGCCGTAAATCGGACTGACTACGGTGGAGGAACCGACGCCGGTGACAAGAATATGGCTGATCTGGTTCAGCTCCAGTCCGTTCTCGCTGATGAATTTGCCGAAGGCACCGAACATGGAGGCCAGCGGATCGGTGGCTCTGACCTGAAGGCAGCGCAGCGAACGGTCCTCGCCGATGCCGGCGATCTTGGTGGTGGTTCCTCCGATGTCGATGCCGATGATGAAGTTTTGCTTTGTCTGCATGACGCATCCCCCTATTCAGGTTTCATAAACAACCGGGAGTTCCCGGGACACGACAGCCCCTGCCGCCCAAAACGGACGGCAGGGGGCGTTGTTTTGGATGTTGGAATAGCGATGTTAGAATTCCGCCTTGCCCACGGTTCTGGGGAAGGGCAGGACGTCGCGAATATTGCCGATGCCGGTGAGGTACATGATCAGGCGCTCAAAGCCGAGGCCGTAGCCGGCGTGACGGGTGCCGCCGTACTTGCGAAGCTCAAGATACCACCAGTAGTCCTCGCGGTTGAGCTTGAACTCCTTGATGCGCTCCTCGAGCACGTCGAGGCGCTCCTCTCTCTGGCTGCCGCCGATGATCTCGCCCACGCCGGGAACCAGCAGGTCCATCGCGGCGACGGTCTTGTTGTCGTCGTTTAAGCGCATATAGAAGGCCTTGATCTCCTTGGGGTAGTTGGTGACGAAGACCGGCTTCTTGTAGATCTGCTCGGTGAGGAACCGCTCGTGTTCGGTCTGCAGGTCGCAGCCCCAGTAGACGGGATACTCGAACTTGTCCTTGTGCTTCTCCAGCTCCGCGACCGCCTCAGTGTAGGTGGTGTGACCAAACTCGGCGTTGACCAGGTTGTTGAGCCGCTCGATCAGGCCCTTGTCGTAATGCTCGTTGAAGAAGGCCATGTCGTCGGGGCACTTCTCGAGCACCTCGCGGATGACGTACTTGATCATCCGCTCGGCAAGCGCCATGTTGTCCTCCAGGTCGGCAAAGGCGATCTCGGGCTCGTTCATCCAGAACTCGGCCGCGTGACGGGCGGTGTTGGAGTTCTCGGCTCGGAAGGTGGGGCCGAAGGTGTAGACCTTGCCGAAGGCGAGGGCGAAGCACTCGGCTTCGAGCTGGCCGGAGACGGTGAGGTTGGACTCCTTGCCGAAGAAGTCCTTCGTCTCGTCGATCGAGCCATCCTCCTTGCGGGGCAGGTCGTTTAAGTCCATGGTGGTGACGCGGAACATCTCGCCGGCGCCCTCGCAGTCGGAACCGGTGATGATGGGCGTGTTGGCATAGACAAAGCCCCGGCCCTGGAAGAACTCATGCACCGCCTGCGCCGCCACGGAGCGGACCCGGAAGGTGGCGTTGAAAAGATTGGTCCGG
>JAFQKL010000228.1 GCA_017396965.1 Clostridia bacterium | reverse complement strand
GGGAATAGGTGTGGATCATCTCCAGCGCCGCGGCGAGCGGCAGGGCGTCTTTCGGGTCGCCGCCCGCCAGCTCAAAGCCGGTCAGCAGCAGGAAGGGACGGATGCGCTTGCCGCCGGCGAGCAGGCTGTAGCGCATGGCGTCGGACACCGTCTGCTGCGCGAGGCCCGCGGACGGGAAGGCGGCTTCGAGATAGGGTTCGATCAGGGCGGAGCTCTGCTTGAGGGCGGTGTCCAGCAGGCTTTGCCGTGCGGTCTGTTCCATTCAGTGAGTCCTCCTTAAAGCGGCGGTCTATTTGGGCATTTCCGGCATCGGGCGGGGCTGCATCGCGCCGTCCTCGCCGCGCACCAGCATCTGTACGTTTTGTTCCGCCTGATCCAGCAGGGCGTTGCAGCGGGCCGTGAGGCCGACGCCCTCTTCAAACAGGCGGAGGGACTGGTCGAGGCTGGCCGATCCTGTCTCCAACGCACGGACAATTTCTTCAAGACGGGCCAGTGCCTTTTCAAATTCCATCGGCTGCTGCTCCTGATTCATGGCTGCTCCTCCTTGGCTGGGTGGATTGTCTGTACCACGGCGGTGGCACGGCCGCGCTGGAAGCGAAGGTCGAGGACCTCCCCCTCTGTCAGCTGCGCGGCATCGCGGATGACGGCGCCGTCCGGCCGGGCGGCAACGGCATAGCCGCGCTCCATCACCGAGAGGGGGCTTAAGGCGCCGAGCTTGCCGGCAGAGAGGGCCAGCTGACGGCGGCGGCGCTCCAACCCTGCCTCCTGCGCCTGTACGAGACGGGTGGACAGCTGATCGGCTGCCAGCCGCCTGCCCTCCAGCATCCGCTCGGGACTTTGCAGCACAGGACGGCTGCCAAGGCTTCGCACCGCGCCGCGCAGGGCCTCCGTCTTGCGGCGCAGCAGGTCGGCCATGCGAAGATTGACGTTGCCGAGGCGGTGGCGCAGGGTGGCGGCATCGGGCACCGCCATTTCCGCGGCGGCGGAGGGGGTGGGGGCGCGCAGGTCGGCGACAAAGTCGGCGATGGTGAAGTCAGTCTCGTGGCCCACCGCCGAGATGACGGGGATGCTACTGGCGGCGATGGCCCTGGCCACCGACTCGTTGTTGAAGGCCCAGAGATCCTCCATCGAGCCACCGCCGCGGCCGAGGATGATCAGGTCGGCGGCGCGGTGGTCATTGAACCACTGCAGTGCCTCCACCAGCATGGGCGGGGCGCCCTCCCCCTGCACCAGCACGGGGTAGAGCAGCACTGAGGCGGCGGGAAAGCGGCGGCCGAGAACGTGGATGATATCGCGGACGGCGGCGCCGGTGGAGGCGGTGATGACACCGATGTGCAGCGGCGTTTTGGGCAGCGGCTGCTTGCGGGCGGGGTCAAAGAGGCCCTCCGCCGCCAGCTTTGCCTTGAGCTGCTCAAAGGCCAGGTGGAGGGCGCCGACGCCGTCCGGCTGCATGGCGGTGAGGTAGAGCTGCACCTGACCGTCCCGTTCATAGGAGGTCAGGCGTCCTTCGACGATCACCTTCATGCCGTTTTCCGGGCGGAAGGGCAGCTTT
>JAFQKL010000227.1 GCA_017396965.1 Clostridia bacterium | reverse complement strand
TCAAAGCCCTGATCAATCCCCAGCTCCTCAAGCACCTCTTTCCGTGTGACCGTTGCGGAGATCAGCAGCAGATTGGAGACGGTGATGAGACAGAGAATCCCCACAGCCACAACCCTTGCAATCTTAAGGACAATTTTCAAAAACAGCTTTAATTTCAGATGCAATTTACCCACACTCCTCTCCTTTGATGGCATTTTCCCCATTCACCACTGAAACGCCCCTGCGCCTCTGCACCATGCGGAAAAGCACCCCGGGAGATCTGCCGGGGTGCTTGTCATGCGGATTGCGGGACGCATCTTCATTTCTCTCGCGCGACCCGTGCGGCGTTTCAGGGAGCGCCGGGAAAACAGGGCCGCTTCTTCGCCGATGGACACCAAATCGCGCTTACCCGTGAGAGGAGAGGAGCGCAGCCAGCGTCCTCAGGATCCAGATCAGCAGGCCGGACAGCACAATGCCCTCAAACAGCACCTTGCCAATCCCCCGCTCCCGATAGCGCCGGTAGAGGGGCGGGCTGAGGTGGCCGGGCATGGAAAGATAGTCGTATGCCCCGCGCTGAATGGAAAAGCACTCGCCGTCGTCCTCAAAGCCGAGGAAAAAGCCCGCGGCCGCCAGCATGGAGACGTAGAACCGCAGCGTCCCGGGGTCGTAGCCGGCCAGCTGCGGATGGAGGGACGGCAGCTCGTCCCAGCGCAGCGTGTGGCCGATCACCGTCTCGCGATCGAAGCCAAGCGTCTGCTTCAGACAGTCCAGCAAGGCAACCTCCTGCTCATAGGGCATCAAGTTCATGCAATCACCTCACTTAAACATCCGAAACAATTGCTTGTAGACAAGCATGGAGCCGGTATCCACCACCCGGCCCGCGGCGCCGTAGGCAAGGTACACCCCGAGGGTGGACAGCTCTTCAAACCGAAACTGCTGCTCGTTCTCCGAGTAGCCCACCAGCAGACCGGAGCTGCCGCAGAAGCGAACCGCCACCCGCAGCAGGTCGGGGTCGTATGCGGAGAGCCTCGCCACCCGCTGCGGCAGGGTGGCCCAATCGTGGGGGACACCGCGCAGGGCCTTGCGGTCGAGGGCGGTGAGGGTGGTTTTGAGAAGGGCTTCCTTTTGCGGCTGGGTGAGGTTGCTTGTGGGCATCGTGGCCTCCTTTCGATGGATACACATCCCGCTTCGTGCGGCGTTGTTCTCTTTGTTGGACGGGGGGTGGGGTTGAATGGGTGATGTTGGTTTTCTTTATTATAAATGATTGTATGGAGATCGTCAAGAGGTTGTTGTGAAAATTTAAGGACGAATGTGGAGCTACTAGACTGTTGTGGGCGGGGGAGATATTTAAGAATGTCAGGGATCACAGGGTGGCGAAGTTGTTGGATAGCGTAAAAGAGGAAAGGATGTCAGGGGGTGTCGTGCCCACGTTTCCCCTTCCGCGATTCTCCCTGAAGTTGCCAGAGCTGTCAAAGGGTGGGGCAGTGTATTTCGGTCTCGCGGAGAATCAACCGAAAGAATCTCCGTCCCTTAGAGACTTTGACAGATCTGCCCTTTCGCGCAGGCTCAGCTGTGTCGATGCGGGCGACTCTGAGATTTCCCTGTTGTCGGCGGCTCCGCTGCCGACGGCAGATTCTCCCCCGTCCTCCGCCATAACCGCAGTGCGATCCAGATTCCCCAGCCGACGGCACAGGCTAACATCATCGCCGCGGCCCAAGCGGCAAGCACCAAATACCCCAGCCCATCCCAGCCGGACGAGGAAAATGAGAGCACGAGCAGTACCGAGGTCGCCACGGCACAGAACGCGCCGGGCAGCAGCCGGAGGTAAGGATCCTTTGCTTTAAAACAGAGCAGCAGCTGCAGCGGTATTACCGCAAACACAGTGACTGTCACCAGCAGTCCGCCCAGATTGAGGTCGCCGAGATAAATGTCAAACACAAGGAACCCTCCTCTTCACTTCGGTTACTCTTTAGACGGAAAATAACGAAAATAGTTCCATGTGCCCAGCCCCATATCTTTGTGCTTTTTGTCACCGAGCCCCCAAGCGAATCCATCGGTCATGCAGAAAGAGAAATGACCTCTCGAATGTTGCAAAAGAATGATCAAAGGCCGACTGCGGAGAATCCCTGTCGGCCTTTTGCACGATAGATTGAAACAGATGTCGTTCCAGCGGGACTCTGTCACAAAAAGAAAGGGCTGCGTCCAAACGGACGCAGCCCTTATCAGAAGACAAGACGAAAGAATCGAAAAACCTTCTAAGAGGCGGTACTTCTTAATACACGCCCTGAGCCATCATGGCCTCGGCAACCTTCAGGAAGCCAGCGATGTTGGCACCGGCAACCAGGTCGTAACCAAAGCCGTAGTCCTCGGCGGCCTTCTTGGAGGCGTCGTGGATGTTCTTCATGATGGTCTTCAGCTTCGCATCGACTTCCTCGGCTTCCCAAGCAAGGCGGGCGGAGTTCTGGCTCATCTCGAGGCCGGAAGTGGCAACGCCACCGGCGTTAACAGCCTTGGACGGGCAGACAACGAGACCCTTCTCCTGGAAGTACTCGATGGCATCGTTGGTGCAGGGCATGTTGGCAACTTCGACAACGTACTTGACGCCGGCCTCGACGATCTTCTTGGCATCGTCGATCTTGATGTCGTTCTGGGTGGCGGCGGGCATGACGATGTCAACCTTGACGCCCCAGGGCTTCTCGCCGGGGAAGAACTTGGCGCCGAACTTGTCAGCGTAATCCTGAACCTTGTCACGGCCGGAGGCACGCATCTCGAGCAGGTAGTCGACCTTCTCCTCGGTGGAGACGCCGTCCTCATCGTAGATGTAGCCGTCGGGGCCAGCCAGAGTGACAACCTTGCCGCCCAGCTCGAGCATCTTCTTGCAGATACCCCAGGCAACATTACCGAAACCGGAGACGGCAATGGTCTTGCCCTTCACGGTGTCGTTGAGAGCGGTCAGCATATTGACAGTGTAGTAGCAAGCGCCGTAGCCGGTGGCCTCGGGACGGATCAGGGAGCCGCCGTAGGACAGGCCCTTACCGGTGAGAACGCCGTTCTCCCAGACAGCCTTGATGCGCTTGTACTGGCCGTACAGGTAGCCGATCTCCCTGCCGCCGACACCGATGTCACCGGCGGGAACGTCGACATCGGGGCCGATGTGACGATAGAGCTCAGTCATGAAAGCCTGGCAGAAACGCATGATCTCGCCGTCGCTGCGGCCGCGGGGATCGAAGTCGGAGCCGCCCTTGGCACCGCCCATGGGCAGGGAGGTCAGGCTGTTCTTGAAGGTCTGCTCGAAGCCGAGGAACTTCATGATGGACAGGTTGACGGAGGGATGGAAGCGCAGGCCGCCCTTGTAGGGACCGATAGCGCCGTTGAACTGGACGCGGAAGCCGCGGTTGACATGAGTCTGGCCGGCATCGTCAACCCAAGCGACGCGGAACATGATGGTGCGCTCGGGCTCGACCATTCTCTCAAGGAGAGCAGCCTTCTCGTACTCGGGATGCTTCTCAATGACGGGAACCAGGGACTTGAAAACTTCCTCAACGGTCTGATGGAACTCGGGCTCGTTGGGGTCACGCAGTTTGACGGCTTCTACGACTTTCTTGATGTACTCGCTCATGTCAGTTTCCTCCTAAAATAGATTTGACGGTGATCCGGTATCGTTAACCTTGGCGGGAAGCGGCCCGACGCAGGAAAAAGGCATCAGGAACCTCCCATCCTTATTTTAAATCCGAAACCCGCCGATGTCAAGCCAAGGCTGGCCCGACGCGGCAAAAACTATCCTTTTTCGGTATACAAAAATACGAGGATGTTTTTGGTCAAAGTGACGAAAGACGGTCGATGGCGCGGTCGGCCGCCTGTGCGGCCTGATCTGCCTCGGGGTTGCCGTAAAGCACGGCCACCGCCTCCATGCCCGCCTCCTTCGCCGCCCGCAGGGCGTAGGCGGCGTCGTCCACCACAACTGTCCGCTGTGGGGAGACATTCATGCGGGCCGCCAGCTCGAGGAAGGCGGCGGGGTCGCCCTTTTTATGGGTGGTTTCCCCGGCGAAGAAGACGGCGTCGACCTGCTCAAAGAGCCCGCTTTCCCGCACCGCCCGCTCCATGAGATCACGGGGGGACTGGGAGAAGATGGCGGTTTTCACCCCGTCGCGGCGCAGGCGGGCGAGGGTTTCGGCCACGTCCGGCATCAGCGTGGCGTCGGCGGCGAAGAGGGGGACGGCAAGCTCGATCCAGAGGTCGCCGAGGGCCTTGTCCTCGAGGATGGGCAGGCCGAACTCGCGCTTGAGGCAGGCGACACCCTCCTCGAAGGGGAGTCCGTCCAGCAAAGACAGACGCTGCTCATCCGCCGCCGCGCCGACCCGTTCGACAAAGAGGCGGTTGACGCGGCCCCAGTGGGGCAGGGTGTCAAGCAGGGTGCCGTCGAGGTCGAAGATGACGAGTTCGGTCATCCCTTGATGTCCTCGGCGACGGCCAGCATGGTGCGGGCGGCCTCGGTGATGTCGGGCTTGGCGAGGATGGCGGAGATGACCGAGATGCCGTCGAGGCCGAGGCCCTTGAGGGCGGGGCCGGTCTTCTCGTTGATGCCGCCGATGGCGCAGGCGGGGATGTCGGCCGCGTCCATCACGGCCTTGATCTGCTCGTAGGAGAGGGCGCCGCCGACGGCCTTGGTGTCGGTCATAAAGGCGGCGCCGATGCCGATGTAGTCGGCGCCGTCGGCGAGGGCCTTTTTGGCGTGCTCGGGGGTGTTGGCGGAGACGCCCAAAATCTTGTCCGGCCCGATCAGGCGGCGGACGATGTCGCAGGGCATATCGCTCTGGCCGACGTGGACCCCGTCGGCATCGACGGCGAGGGCGATGTCCACGCGGTCGTTGATGAGCAGGGGGACGTTATGCTTTTTGCAGACGGCCTGCACCTCGTGGGCGGCGGCGAGGAAGTCGGCAGTGGAGACATCCTTCTCGCGCAGCTGCACGAGGGTGACGCCGCCGAGGATGGCGCGCTCGACGCTCTCGCCGAGGCTCATGTCGCCCAGCCAGTGGCGGTCGGTGCAGAGGTAAAGGGTGAGATCACAGTGGTTCATGGGGCACCTCCGATTGTTGAGAATGGGTGTGGGCCGCGGGCCGTGGCGGCCCGTGACAGATTTGCTTCTATTATAATATTGAGGAGAGTGGATTGCAAGTCTTTATGGAGCGACAGGGGACGCTATGTGGACAAGCGGCGGGACCCCTCAAAAATCCTGCCGCTCCCCGCCGAAATCCCCCGCCAAAATCCTCCGCCAAAAAGCAAAAGAGGCCGGCACAAGCGGCCGACCTCCTGCTGAAAAACGCATTTTTACAGGTAAAAATCAAATAATCATCACAAAATATCAAAAATAAATCAGAGGAATCCTAAAATAAAGTTGAGGAAACGGATAAGTACATTAAAAACAAAAGAGAAACAGACGCCGTCCTACTTCCTCCAATACTTCCGATCCAGCGCCCGATACTGCACCGCCTCGGCCAGATGCTCCGGCGCGATCTCCTCCGATCCGGCCAGATCGGCGATGGTGCGCGCCACCTTGCACAGGCGGTCGTGGCTGCGGGCGGAGAGGTTCATCGAGGAGAAGGCTTCGCGCATAAAGCGGTCCGCCTCGGGGGAGAGGCGGCAGTATTCGGTCACCTGACGGTGCCCCATGCCGCTGTTGCTGACAATCTCCGTCCCTTCAAACCGCTGCACCTGACGCGCTCTGGCCGCCACCACCCGCTCGCGGATGGCGGATGACGGCTCGGCGGGCGGGGCGCTCATCTCGTCGTAGGTCAGAGCGCCCACCTCCACCTGGAGGTCGATGCGGTCGAGCAGGGGGCCGGAGATGCGTCTCATGTACCTTGCGATGTCGGCCTGACTGCAGGAGCAGCGGCCGTTTTCGCTGCCCAGCTGTCCGCAGGGGCAGGGGTTTAGGGCCACCACCATCATGCAGCGGCAGGGGTAGGTGACGGTGCCGCTGGCGCGGGAGATGGTGATGTTGCCGTCCTCCAGCGGCTGGCGCAGCACCTCCAGCGCCGCTCTGGAGAACTCGGGCAGCTCATCGAGAAACAGCACCCCCCGGTGGGCCAGCGACAGCTCGCCCGGCTTCACCCGGGTGCCGCCGCCGGCGAGGCCGACGTTGGAGATGGTGTGGTGCGGCGAACGGAAGGGCCGCTCGGAGAGCAGCAGACCGCCCGGCAGCAGCCCGGCCACCGAGTGCAGCTCGCTGGCGGAGAGGGCCTCTTCTCTGGTCATCGGCGGCAGGATGGAGGGCAGGCAGCGGGCCAGCATCGACTTGCCGGTGCCGGGCGGGCCGACCATCAGCAGATTGTGGCCGCCGGCGGCGGCGATCTCCATCGCCCGCTTGGCCTGCTCCTGGCCGCGCACCTCGGAAAAGTCGTGGACATTGTGGCGCGGCGCCTGCACGGCGGCGTCGTTTAAATCGGCCGCCGTGATGGGGTTGGCGGGACGGTGGTTGTTCAAAATCTCCAGCAGCTCCTGCACCGTGGAGGCGCCCACCACCTCCACGTCCCCGGCCAGCGCCGCCTCGATGCGGTTGCCCTCGGGGACATAGAGCCTGGTGATGCCAAGCGCCTTGCAGGCTCTGGCCATCGGCAGCACCCCCTTCACCGCCCGCAGCTCGCCGCCCATGGAAAGCTCACCCAAAAAGGCGTGGTCCGCCGGCGGCGAATGGAGGTGGCCGCCGGTGCCGAGGATGCCGAGCATGATGGGCAGGTCGTAGAGCGGCGAGTCCTTGGCGGTGTCGGCAGGGGCTAAGTTGATGGTGATGTGGCCGGTGGGGGAGGAGAGGGCCGAGTTGCGGATGGCCCCGTCGATGCGGTTGCGGCTCTCGCGCACCGTGGCGCCCGGCAGGCCGACAATCTCGGTCAGGCTCGACTGACCGTCCACACTGTCCGCCTCCACCGAGACGCGATAGCAGTTCAGCCCCTGCAGGCCCAGACTGGTCACGGTTGTATACATCGTCATCCCTCCCCGTTCTTTTGGTGTGCGGCAGTATGCTCTTATTATAGTACGAATTTCCATCGGTGTCAACGATAAAAGGGAGATGGTTTTCTGTTTCTGTGCTATTTTTCGACCGTTTTCCTTCGATCTTTAACAACCGTTAGCCGCCGCTTCCCGGCTTGCAAAGAGAGGGCAAAGGCGGTATAATGAAAAAGGAACAGCCGTGCCGGACGGCGCCGGGAGGCCCAGGCGGAACATCCTGCGCTCTGTCGCCTCAAAAACGGCAACCGACGGCCGATTCACGAGATTCCCCAAAAGGCGGTGTAACAGCCATGATTTATCTGGACAATGCAGCCACCACCCGTCCCTCGCCCGCGGCGGTGGCGGCGCTCACCGAGGCGGCGACCGACTGCTTCGGCAATCCCTCCTCCCTGCATCAGGCGGGGATGGCGGCCCACCGTCTGCTGCGGCGGGCCAGAGAGCAGGTGGCGGCGGCCCTCTCCACCGACCCTGCCCGCATCACCTTCACCTCCGGCGGCACCGAGGCCAGCAACCTCGCCCTGCAGGGGCTGGCCGACCGGCATAAGGGCCGCCGTATCGTCACCACCGACGCCGAGCATCCCGCCGTGCTGCGCACCCTCGAGGCGGTGGCCGCGGCGGGGGACTTTGAGCTGACCCTGCTCTCCACCCGCGGCGGCGCCCCCTCCGCGGAGGAGGCGGCCAGGGTGATTGACAAGGACACGGCGCTGGTGGCGATGATGCTGGTCAACAACGAGACCGGCGCCGTCTTCCCCGTCCGCGAGGTGGGCGCCCTGGCCCGCGCCGCCGGGGCCCGTTTTCATGTGGACGCGGTGCAGGGCTTTGGCAAGCTGCCCTTCTCGCCGGAGGGGCTGCAGTGTGACACGCTGGCCGTCTCCGCCCACAAGGTCGGCGGCGTCAAGGGCGCGGGCGCCCTGTGGACGGCGGCGGGGGTGCATCTCAAGCCCACCCTCTTCGGCGGCGGACAGGAGAAGGGCCTGCGCTCCGGCACCGAGCCGATGCCGGCCATCGCCGCCTTTGGCGCGGCGGCCGAGGACTACCGCCGCCGCTACTCCCACGGCGCCATGCAGGCGCTGTACGACCGGCTGGAAGGGGAGCTGACGGCGCTCGGCTGCGTCGTCCACCGTCCGCCGGTGCTGTGCCCGGTGATTTTGTCCTTTTCGGTGCCGGGGATGCGGGCCGAGCCGATGCTGAGCCTGCTCAGCGCCCGCGGCATCTGCGTCTCCGCCGGTTCCGCCTGCGCCGCCGGCAAGAAGAGCGACAGCCACGTCCTCAAAGCCTTCGGCCTACCGCCCGAGCTGCTCAAAGGCACCCTGCGCGCCTCCTTCTCCCCGGAGACGACGGAGGAGGACATCCTCGCCCTTGTCGACGGCGTCCGCGCCTGCATGACCGAGCTGGCGCGGTAGGCCGGTGCGGCCCGGCGCGGCCCGGTGCGGCGAAGCGCCGCTTGGCAAAGGCGGCGGAGGGACGCTGCCGGACACCGCCGGACACCGTCCACCGCCGTCAAACACTGTCGGACGAGGCGTGATCACCGTCGAACGGGGGATGATCAACGCCACGGGATACGCGACGGGATCAACGCTGTGTTATCGCTATATTATATAGGAAGAATTTCAGGGAGAATCGCTGCCGGGCAGAATCGCTGCCGGGAGGAATCCATGTCGGGCCGAACCCGGCACAGCCTTCCCGGTCGGCCCGGTCGGCCGCTCCCGTCCCAACCATTGAAATAACGAACCATCGAACCATCGAAGGAGATCAAAGTGATATGACACCAAACACCCCCTCCGAACTCATCCTCCTCAAGGTCGGCGAGGTGGCCCTCAAAGGGCTGAACCGCCGCTCCTTCGAGTCGCAGCTGATGAGCAACCTGCGCCACCGGCTGCGCCGGGTGGGGCGCTTTTCCTGTGAAATGCTGCAGTCCACCGCCACCGTCACCTGTCTGGAGGAGGAGGATCCCGCCGCCCTGCTGCTGGGCGCCCCCTCTCTCATCGACCGCGCCTTTGAGGAGTGTCTTCGGGTCTTCGGCTTCGTCAGCGCCACCCGCGCCGCCCGCTGCG
This sequence comes from Clostridia bacterium, assembly GCA_017396965.1. Classification (GTDB taxonomy): domain Bacteria; phylum Bacillota; class Clostridia; order Oscillospirales; family Feifaniaceae; genus Galloscillospira. The sequence goes on along the minus strand of JAFQKL010000227.1, from coordinate 1,212 downwards.
CCAAGGAGCAGCAGGCCATCTGTGAGACGGCGGCTTCCTACTTAAAGGAGCAGCTGCAGAAGGTGCGCACCTTCAAGGTGGAGTCCAAGCGGGCGGACAAGCGATTTCCCCTCACCTCGCCCGAACTGTCGGCGCTGGTGGGCGGGGCGCTGCTGGAGCGGTACTCCCATCTGAAGGTGGATCTGCACCACCCCGACCTGGTGGTGCGGGTGGAGGTGCGCGACCGCGAGGCCTTTGTCCACGGCGACGCCACCCCCGCCGCCGGCGGCCTGCCCGTCGCCTCCAGCGGCCGCGGCACGCTGCTGCTCTCGGGCGGCATCGACTCCCCCGTGGCCGGCTACCTCATGGCCCGCCGCGGGCTGCGGGTGGACGCGATTCATTTCCACAGCTTCCCCTACACCAGCGAGATGGCCCGCCAGAAGGTGGAGGATTTGGCCCGTCTCATGGGCCGCTGGACGGGGGATGTCGATTTCTACGTTGTCCCCTTTACCGACATTCAGGAGACTCTGCGTGACAAGTGCGCGCCCGACTTTTTCACCATCCTCACCCGCCGCTTCATGGTGCGCATCGCCGAGGCGCTGGCGGTGGAGAAGGGCAGCGGCTGCCTCATCACCGGCGAGAGTCTCGGTCAGGTGGCCTCGCAGACGCTGCAGGGGCTGACCGCCACCGATCTGGTCGCCGAGCGGATCCCCATTCTGCGGCCGCTGATCGGGCTGGATAAGGACGACATTGTGGCCCGTGCGCGGCATATCGGCACCTTCGAGAAGTCGATCGAGCCGTATGAGGACTGCTGCGCCATCTTCTCGCCCAAGCACCCGAAGACCAAGCCGAAGCTTTCTGAGCTGGAGGCCGAGGAGGCCAAGCTGGATCTGGAGGCGATGGTGAGGGACGCGGTGGAGCGGACGGAGCTGACGATGATCAAGTACGGGATGTGACGAGGCCGGGGGTGTTGCCGCCTGCCGATCGAAGATCGGACAGACGGAAAGGGGGCGCTGCCCCCTTTGACCCCCGGGATTCCGCCGTCTGCGGACGGCGGCCTCCCTCCCTGCGCCGGTTTGAGCCTCCGCACCCGGCCTGAAGGCCGGGGACACAGCCGCCCGACGCTCTCTCCCTGACGGTCGCTCGAGACGGGGGGTGCGGGGAACCACTTTCTGAAGAATTCGCACTCTTCCCGCTCTTTCCGGCCCCCTTCTTATGGATACACCCCTACCC
>JAFQKL010000226.1 GCA_017396965.1 Clostridia bacterium | reverse complement strand
TGATGGATCGCTTCGACCTCTCCGCCGTGCAGGCGCAGGCGATTCTGGAGATGCAGCTCCGCCGTCTGCAGGGACTGGAACGGGAGAAGATTGAAGCCGAATATCAGGAACTGCTGAAAAAAATCGAGTATTTCCGCCGTGTTCTCTCGGACGAGGCGCTGGTTCTTTCGATCGTCAAGGAGGAGTCGCTGGCCCTGCGCGACAAGTACGCCGACGAGCGGCGCACCGGGATTGAGGTGGATTATGACGAGATCGACCTCGAGGACCTGATCGAGCCGGAGGACTGCGTCATCACCTGCAGCCATCATGGCTACATCAAGCGCCAGCCGGTGAGCGTGTTCCGCGCCCAGCACCGCGGCGGCCGCGGCGTGTCGGCGATGGCCACCCGCGAGGAGGACTTCGTCGAAGACATTTTCATCGCCAACACCCACAGCTATCTGCTCTGCTTCACCGACCAGGGGCGGATCTACCGTCTCAAGGGCTACCAGGTCCCGGAGGCGGGGCGGGCGGCCAAGGGGACGAATCTCGTCAACCTGCTGCCGCTGGAGCAGGGCGAGAAGGTGAACTTCATCATCCATCTCGATCAGTTTGACGAGGAGCGTTGCCTGACCATGGCCACCCGCGGCGGCACGATCAAGCGCACGGCGCTGAGTGAGTACAACACGGCGCGCAAGGGCGGGCTGATTGCCATCCGTCTGGAGGAGGGCGACAGTCTGGCCGGCGTCTGCGTCACCGGCGGCGAGGACACGCTGCTGCTGGCGACGCGGCGGGGCAAGGCGATTCACTTCAAGGAGAGCGACGTCCGCCGCATGGGCCGCCCGGCCTTTGGCGTGCGCGGCATTGAGCTGGAGGAGGGCGATGAGGTCATCGGCCTTTCCATTGTGTCCCCGGGGGCGACGGTGCTGACCGTCACCGAAAACGGCTACGGCAAGCGCAGCGATCCTGCGGAGTACAAGATTCTGAATCGCGGCGGCAAGGGAATTCTCAACTATCATCTGACCGAAAAGACCGGCCCGGTGGCCGGTGTGCAGCTGGTGCAGGAGCGCGACGATGTGATGTTGGTGACCGACGACGGCGTGGTCATCCGCATGGCGGTGGCGGAGGTGCCGGTGTATACGCGGGTGACCCAGGGCGTGCGTGTCATGCGGCTGGACGAGGGCGTCCGGCTGGTGACGGTGACGCGGGCGGATCAGGAGGAGTCGGTGGAGGCTGACGACGGGGCCGGAGCGGTTGACGGGGACGCTGATTTGGCGGAGTCGGAGGCTGTGGACGGGGCTGAGGTTGAGGCTGAGGCTGGATCTGTGGACGGTGCCGTGGATGAGGGTTCCTCTGAGGCGGGTGGAAGCGATGAAGAGGAGTAAGCTACTGGGTTTTTGCTTTTGGATTCTTGCTTCTGACTGATTTCGCTTTTGTTGTGATTGGTTGATAATTGGTTTTTGGAGACACCCGGGTTGAGATCGGCCCGGGTGTTTTTCTTTGGTTGGGGGAATGTTTCATGTGAAACATTGTGGGGGTTGGTGTGGGTGGATGTGTGATGTCA
>JAFQKL010000225.1 GCA_017396965.1 Clostridia bacterium | reverse complement strand
TTCGTACCCAAAAGCGGAAAGGTAACCATGCCCGTCTTATGAAATTCCACTTCTTCGCCCTTATATTGCGTATAACCGTATTTTTTACGTAAATAACGAAAATTTTCAATAAAAAACTCTTTGTTTGGATTTGACTGCACTTGACGAACGACCGTAAATTTACCGTCTATTATCTTACTTTCCTGCATGCCGTAATTTCCGATAATATCAATGGGATATTCCCCCATTTGTGCATATATACGCTCAGCGTTCCCCGCTCCAACCATAATAATTTTATATTTCTTGGAAAGAATATCTAATAAATCACGATTTTCTTGTGCTTGTTCTTATTTAGCTTCTCTGCACCCCCGCTCGCCCGTCGGCATAGACTGACTCAGCCGACGCCACCGCGTCTGGCAATCCCCTTCAAAGGAGAATGGTCATGTCGCTGCCGATTCCCTATCGACGTACGCTCAGTGTGTCCTATGCCATGCGCTGGGCGCTTTCCCGCAGTCCCCGCTACTATGATTTTTCCGAGCTGGGCGGCGACTGTACCAACTTCGTCTCCCAATGTCTCTATGCCGGCGGCGGGGTGATGAATTTTACGCCGGATACCGGCTGGTACTACCTCGGTCTCAACAACCGTGCCCCCGCCTGGACCGGCGCGCGGTTTCTGCAGGAGTTCCTCACCACCAACCGCGGCCCCGGTCCCGTTGCCCTGGAGATGCCGCTGGAGGAGCTTTGGCTGGGCGACGTCATCTTCCTCACCCGGGACGAAGTGGCCTACCATTCATTGCTGGTGACCGGCTTTGAAGGCCGAATGCCGCTGGTCTCCACCCACTCGGCCGATGTCCTCAATGTCCCGCTCACCAACTATCCCGTGGCGGTCGCCCGCGGCTTTCATATCCTCCATTTCCAGTTCTGACCCACGCCGCTCCCCTTTGCCCCCGGTTCTGTCCGGGGGTTTTCTTTTTGCCCAAAACGTGCTATACTGGACTGACCATCCCGACAGGAGGATCCTCCCATGAAAGAACTCACCATCGGCGCCAACGATGCCGGTCAGCGACTGGACAAGTTTCTCACCAAGGCCTTCCCTGCCCTGCCGCAGGCTCTGCTGTATAAATACCTGCGCAAAAAGCGGGTCAAGCGCAACGGCAAGCGGGCCGAGGGCGCCGACCGGCTGGCCGAGGGGGATGTCCTCACCCTCTACATCAACGATGAGCTGCTGGAGGGACGCGAGCAGGAGATCGCTCCGCTGCGGATCACCCCCGACCTCAAGGTGGTTTATGAAGACGAATATCTCCTCATTGTCGACAAGCCCGCCGGGCTGCTGGTACACAGCGACGACAAGGAGAGCTTTCACACCCTCATCGCCCAGATTCAGGCCTACCTCTACCAGAAAGGCGAGTACAACCCGAAAGACGAACATTCTTTCGCTCCGTCCCTCGCCAACCGCATCGACCGCAACACCGCTGGCCTTGTCATCGCTGCCAAGACGGCGGAGGCGCTGCGCGACTTAAACGAGATCATCCGCACCCGTCAGCTCAAAAAGACCTACCTCGCCATCGTCCACGGTCTGCCCGAGAAGAAGAGCGACACCCTCAAGGGCTGGCTGCTGCGCGACCTCAAGGCCTCCAAAGTCGAGATTCTCTCCCACCCCGCCCCCGGCGCCAAGACGGTGATCACCCGTTACCGTGTGCTGCGTCACAAGGACGGGCTTTCGCTGCTGGAGATCGAGCTGATCACCGGCCGCACCCACCAGATTCGCGCCCACCTGGCTTCGATCGGCCACCCCCTCCTCGGCGACGGAAAATACGGCCGCACCACCCGCGGCAGCGGGCCTCAGCATCAGACGCTTTTGGCTTACAGAATCGGCTTTGCGCTGGAGGAATACCAAGGAATCCTGAGTTATCTGGATGAAAAGCAGTTTTTTTCGGCCCAAACAGGGGTATTTGACGATTTTTCATGATTTTTTCCCAAAATCATTGACATTTGCCATGCTACCTAGTATAGTATAGCTGTACCCCGGTTGGGGGCGGTTGGCAGCCGCCTTTGGCGGGGTTCCGTTTTGTATCTGAGGGGAGGAAGGATAAGGAAATGACCAACAACAATATCATTGAGCTGGTCGACGTGACCAAGAGCTTTGACGGTGATATTGTCCTCGATCACATCAACCTGACAATCAAAGACGGTGAGTTTATCACGCTGCTCGGCCCTTCGGGCTGTGGGAAGACAACGACCCTGCGCATCATCGGCGGGTTTTTGTATCCCGATTCCGGCAGCGTATTTTTTGACGGTAAAAATATCACGAACGATCCGCCCTACAAACGTCATCTCAACACCGTCTTTCAGAAATACGCCCTGTTTCCTTTTCTGAACGTCTACGAAAATGTGGCCTTCGGCCTGAGGATCAAAAAGCTGCCGGAGGAACAGATCAAAAAGAAGGTCACCGAGATGCTGGAGCTTGTCAACCTGCACGGCTTTGAAAAGCGCGGGGTGACGGCGCTCTCCGGCGGTCAGCAGCAGCGTGTCGCCATCGCCAGAGCCCTGGCCAACGAGCCGGATGTTCTGCTGCTCGACGAACCGCTCGGCGCCCTCGACCTCAAGCTGCGCAAGGCGATGCAGATCGAACTCAAGCGCATCCAGCAGCAGGCCGACATCACCTTCATCTATGTCACCCATGATCAGGAAGAGGCCCTCACCATGTCGGACACCGTTGTTGTCATGAATAAGGGCCACATCCAGCAGATCGGCACGCCGGAGAGTATCTACAACGAGCCGGTCAACGCCTTTGTCGCCGACTTCATCGGCGAGTCCAACCAGCTGGACGGCATCATGCTCGAAGACTACAAGGTGCAGTTCAACGGCAACGTTTACACCTGCGTGGACAAGGGCTTTGCCAAAAATGAGCCGATCGAGGTGGTGATACGCCCCGAGGACCTCAAGCTCTGCCGTCCTGACGAGGGCAACATCGTCGGCGTGGTCAAGTCCTGCATCTTCATGGGTGCCAACTTCTCGATCGAGGTGGAACAGGGGGACTACACCTGGACCGCCCACTCCATCTACCACGCAGCCCCCGGGGAGACCATCGGCCTCTATCTCGAGCCGGACGCCATTCACATCATGAAGGAGTTCGACAATGACGACGCCTACCCCGACGATCCCGAGGAGGAGCTGATCGCCCCTCCCGATGATGAGGAGGAGGAGTCGTGAAATACAAGGGCCTGACCTATACATACACCGCCTACGCCTTTGCCTTTTTCTTCGCTCCCCTGCTGCTCATCCTCTTTTACAGCCTCACGGCCGACGCCGCCGGGCGCGACTTCACCTTCACCCTCGCCCACTTCGCCCGGTTTTTTGATTTTTCCCATCCGCAGTACATGAAGGTGCTGGTGGACTCTTTTCGCATCGCCCTCATCTCCACCGTCATCTGCCTGCTGCTCGGCTATCCGATGGCCTATGTGCTGGCCAACATGAAGCCGCGGGTGCGCAGCTTTCTCTCGCTGCTGTTTGTGCTGCCGATGTGGATGAACTTCCTGCTGCGCACCTATGCCTGGATGTCGCTGCTGGAGACCAACGGTCTGATCAATATGCTGCTCACGGCGATCGGACTTCCGCCGATCACGATTATGTACACCGAAAAGGCTGTCATCCTGGGCATGGTCTACAACTACCTCCCCTTCATGATCCTGCCCATCTACAACTCGCTGATCAAGCTGGACGGCTCTCTGCTGGACTCGGCCGACGACCTCGGCGCCTCCCCCTGGCAGACCTTCTCTAAGGTGACGGTGCCGCTCACCAAGCCCGCCATCTTCTCCGGCATCAACATGGTGTTCATGCCCTCCGTGACCACCTTTGCCATCTCCACCCTGCTGGGCGGCTCTTCCACCACACTGATCGGCACGCTGATCGAAAACCAGTTCAAGGTGGCCAACGACATGGGGTTCGGATCTGCCATGTCGGTGATCATCATGATCTTTGTCTTTGGAACCAGCGCCCTCTCGGGGGGCAGCAAGGATGAGGAGGTGGGGCTGTGAACCGCCGTCAAAGCAAGCTGATGAAGGTGACAAGCGGCGTCTATGCCGCCTTCATCTTTCTCTTTCTCTATGCGCCCATCGCCGTGCTGATCGGCCTCTCGTTCAACGAGTCCAAGCTGCGCAGCAGCTGGGGCGGATTCTCCCTCAAGTGGTACGCCTCCCTCTTTCAAAACGACCGTCTGATGGAAGCCCTCTGGACCACCCTGCTGCTGGCACTGCTCTCCGCCGCCATCGCCACCGTGATCGGCACCGTCGCGGCGCTGGCGCTGCACAATATGAGGGGGCCGTTCCGCTCGGTGCTGCTCAGTGTCACCAACATCCCCATGCTCAATCCCGACATCGTCACAGGTGTCTCGATGCTGCTGCTCTTTACCTTCTTCGCCTACCCGATGGGATTTTCCACCCTGCTGATGAGCCATGTGGCCTTCAATGTGCCGTATGTCTGTATGTCGGTGCTGCCCAAGCTCAAGCAGATGAATCCCTCCCTCATCGACGCGGCCATGGATCTCGGCATGAAGCCGATGACCGCCATCTGGAAGGTGGTGGTGCCGGAGGTGCTGCCGGGGGTCATCACCGGCTTCCTGCTGGCCATCACCATGTCGATTGATGATTTCATCATCTCCTTCTTTACCTCGGGCGTCGGCGTCTCCACCCTGTCGGTGGAGATCTACTCGATGACCAAGCGCGGCATCAACCCCGAGATCAACGCCCTCTCCACCATCATGGTTGTGGTGGTGCTGGCCCTTCTCATCGCGGTCAATCTCCGACCTGACCACAAGGACGGCGAGATGATCAATATCGGCTAGTCCCGCGACGGCCCATTTTCCAAGAAAGGTGGATTTCAAACAATGAAAAGAATTGCAAGAACCCTGGGGGCGCTGCTGCTCGTCTGCGCCATGCTCCTGCCGCTGGCCGGCTGCTCCGGCGGCATCGATGGCGGCGAAGTGCGCGTGTACAACTGGGGCGATTATATCGACCCCGCTGTCATCGATCTGTTCGAGGAGGAAACCGGCATCTCGGTTGTCTACGACACCTTTGAGACCAACGAGGATATGTACCTCAAGATCAAGAACTCCACCGGCTATACCTACGATGTCGCCATTCCCTCCGACTACATGATCTCCAAGATGCTGCGCGAGGAAATGCTGGCCCCGATCAACTTTGACAACGTGCCCAACTTCGCCGGTGTCGACGAGCGCTTCAAGAACCCCGACTACGATCCCACCAATGCCTACACGGTTCCCTACACCTGGGGCACCGTCTGCATCGTCTACGATCCCGAGCAGGTCAAGGAGCCTGTCACCTCCTGGGATATTCTCTGGGATGAGGACTACGCCCGCAAGATCTTCATGATCAACTCCGAGCGCGATTCCATCGGCATCGCCCTCATGTCGCTCGGCTACTCCCTCAACAGCACCAACGCCTCTGAACTGGCTGAGGCCCGTCAGAAGCTGCTTGACCAGAAGCCCCTGGTGCTTGCCTACACCGGCGACGACGCCAAGGATAAGATGATCGCCCGCGAAGGCGCGATGGCCGTCATCTGGTCCTGCGACATCGGCCTCATCCGCGAGGAGGACGACACCCTGGCCTATGCCATCCCCGAGACCGGCACCAACATCTGGTACGACTCCGCCGTGATCCTCAAGAACTCCGAGAACAAGGAGAACGCCGAGGCCTTCATCAACTTCCTCTGCCGCCCCGACATTGCCCAGCTCAACGCCGATTATCTCGGTGCCCTCAGCCCCGTTGTGGAAGCTGCCGAGCAGCAGGATGATCTGATCAAGAATGATCCCTGCGCCAACCCCAGCCAGGAGATGATGGACAAGAGCGAAGTCTTCCTGATGGTCGACGGTGCCGCTGAGCTGTACAGCCAGATCTGGACTGACGTGCTGGCCAGCTAAGCTCACGCCCCGCACCCCGCGCCCCGCGCCCCGTGCCCCCTGCAGGGGTCGCCGCCCGCAGGCGGCGAAATCCCCTTCCGACCCCTTGGAGGG
>JAFQKL010000224.1 GCA_017396965.1 Clostridia bacterium | reverse complement strand
ACAAAGACCCGTCCGGAACCGCCTCAGTCGTTGCCGAAATCCCACTTGGAGTCCGGGTCCACGCCGATCGAGCGGCGGTGGTAGGGCGGCTGAATCCACGGGTCGCCGCCGCCTTCGATGAGGGTGTCGCGGCGGGGGGCGGCGGCCAGACGGTCGATGGAACGGAGCAGCCACCCCGTCATCGCCAGACCGCCCAGCAGGAGATAGATCCAGCTTCCCGAATTCACCAGCCAGCTGTTCAGCGGCCCCGCCCAGACCACAAGCTGAAGCAGAGGCGCCGGCAGCACCTCGGTGTTCCAGTACAGATATCCCTGCAGCGAGAACAGCAGCACCAGCAGCAGCGGCCCCCACATCAGCAGGCGGGCGGCGCGGGCAGAGAGGCGGGGCGGGCAGTCGAAGGCAGAGAGCGCCCACACCGCAATAGCCGCGCCCACCGGCATCAGCAGCAGAGGGCGCAGAATGTGCCAGGTGCCCAAGGCCCAGTAAAGCTCAAAGCTCTGGCGGTACTGTCTCAGCATCCACGGTTCCAGCCGCATCAGTCTGGAAAACGTGATGGTGGCCAGCGGGGTCAGCCAGGTGAGCCATGTGCGGAGCATCTCCACCCAGTTGCGGCACTGCTGCTCACTGCGTTGCGGGCTTCTCATTCTGCACGCCTCCTTTTCCTTAAAATAGGGTTCCTGTGGGGTTCCTGCACGCAAGCGCCGCCGCCCTTACAGCACCTCCGCCAGCTCCTCCGGATCCACCGACACCCGGCGGGCGCGGGCGATGACGCGGCGGCGGCCGCCGTCTTCATCGTAGGTCAGCCCCGCGCCGTCGCCGTCCTTGCGGCGGGTGAGCAGGGCGGTGAGACTGTAGCGGCCGTCCTTGGAGGTCAGCTCCAGCACCGTGCCGTCCTCACTCTCCTTGCTGCGCGCCACCGCGACGGCGGCGAGGGTCGCCCCCACCGAGACGGCGGTGAGCGCCAGAACCAGTGCCTTTTTCATCATTACATCTCCCTTTCTTCGTCAGCTTTCCACTCTTATTGTATCACATCCGCTTGGCAGCCTTCCATTGACAGACTGAACAAACAATAAGTTCAAATTGCAAAAATCTGCACAATTCCGAAAGAATTTCCGATCTTTGCAACAGCCCTCCCCGCAACCTCCCCGCCCACCACAGGCGCCACAGGCCGCAGCCGGGCGGAGAAGAAAAGGGCGCCGCTGCTGCGGCGCCCTCCCAATGAAGAAAATGAACCTGATCTATCCCTGTGCATGAAAAGACTGAAATCTATCGTGAAGGACCTCCGTCCGTGCGACGAGTCGCGCCCGCCGCAGGCCGAGTCCCTCCCGGGCTCCCCGCAGCAGGCTCATGCAAATTCACACTCTGCACAGCCCACTGGAATCACATCCTCTCTTTCTACTGTGTCTTTATTATATCAGAACAATCCCCCGTTTTCAAGCATCAATTTCCACAAAAAATCAGAAAATTTCTGTATATAGTTAATAAAATTAAAATATTATCCATTTTCGCAAAAACGCCGAAACCGTGCCGGGAGGATGTGGGGAAACTGAAAATGTTTTCCGTCACACCCCCAAATCCCCCGCAATATCTTTTCTTTTTGGAGGTAGAAACCATGCAAAAAACAATGGAGCTTGCCCTCGCCTACAAGGAGCAGACCATCGCCCTGCGCCGCGAATTTCACCAGAACCCGGAGCCGTCGGGGGAGGAGTTTGAAACCTGCCGCCGCGTGGTGGAGGAGCTGGAAAAACTGGGGCTTTCTCCCAGAGTGGTCTGCGGCACCGGCGTGGTGGCAGACATCGAAGGCCCCGCCCCCGGCAAAACCATCGCCCTGCGCGCCGACATGGACGCCCTCTCGGTGCAGGAGCTGCACCCTGACCTCCCCTACCGCTCCCGGCGCGACGGCCTCATGCACGCCTGCGGTCACGACGGCCACACCGCCACCCTGCTCACCGCCGCCCGCATCCTCTGCGCCTGCCGTGAGCAGATCCGTGGCACCGTCCGCCTGCTGTTCCAGCCCGCCGAGGAGATCGGCGTCGGCGCGAAGCAGATGATCGAGGCGGGGCTGCTGGACGGGGTGGACGCCACCTTCGCCATCCACCTCTGGAGCGGCGTGCCGAGCGGAACCGTCTCGGTGGAGGCGGGGCCGAGAATGGCGGCGGCCAACTACTTCCAGTATAAGATCCTCGGCAAGCCCGGCCACGGCGGCCTGCCCCAGCAGGGGGTGGACGCGGGTCTGGCGGCTGCGGCCGTCGTCTTAAACCTGCAGTCGCTGGTCAGCCGCGAGTACACGCCGCTGCAGCCGCTGGTCATCACCGTGGGGCAGATCCACAGCGGCACCCGCTT
>JAFQKL010000223.1 GCA_017396965.1 Clostridia bacterium | reverse complement strand
GACCACCGCCTGCACCAGGGCGCTGAGCGGCGCCATGCCGCCGAGAATGTTAAACAGATGCATCGCCCCAAACACCGCCCCCGAGACGATGGCCGTAAACCACACCCCCCGTGTGTCCACAAGATACCGCTCGCCGATGGCGTTGCAGAGGATGCCGCGGAAGACAACCTCCTCCTGAAAGGCCCGCACCAGCAGCGAAGCGACCCCCAGCAGGAGGCCGGACGGCGGCAGCCAGGGGGTTGTCTCCTCCGCCAGAGCCGTCACCAGCGTGCTGCCGAAGGCCAGCGCCATCAGGAAAAAGAGCAACCCGCCCACCCGAAGCGTCCGCCACAGCCCTCTGTGCCACAAAACCCAGCCGTAGCCCCCCATCACCGCCAGCGCCGCCGGCCAGAGCAGGTCGATCACAAGCCGCAGCACAGCCCACACCCCGTCCTCCGGCAGAGCGCGCAGCAAAAGAGAACAACCGTTGTTGCACAGCTGATAGACCACCATCATCACGGCACAGGCCGAAAGCGGCTCCCGGCTCAGCCATTGTCTCAGTTCTCGCATGGGTCACCTTCCGTCGGGGACAGGCCCCGTAATGTTCTCCTCCAACTATAGCACGACGCGCCGGGAAAAGCAATCCGCCCTGTCGAAAAAGCTCAGAATTTCAAACAAGAAAACCGCGACTGCGGTGTTCTGCCGCCGGATTTGATCAAGAGAAAAACACGGTAGGCCCTCTTTTCTGCCTCTTGCCGGGGAGAGGAATCGAATCTCCTGTGGTGTGGGTTCAAGACGGGACTCTCCTTCAAAAGTTCAGTGCCGGGTGGAAGGAGATTTCGCCGCTGCTGCGGCGACCCCTGCAGGGGGCGCGGGGCGGACCTCCGTCAGCAACGCCGCCACCCCCTCCGCCAGCAGCTCGACGGCGGCGTCCGCTTCGGCCATCGTGTTGGCGCAGGTGCCCACCTCCACCAGAAAGGCGGCGGGGGAGAGGTGCTGGTTGTAGCGGTTGGCGGAGATGTGGATCGGACGCATCAGACCGGGGGTCTCCTGCTCCAGCAGCTGATACAGCCGCCCCGCCAGCGCCAGGTTGTCGAGCCAGTCGGGATGTGCCAGGCCGTTTTTGGGACTGCCCACCACCAGCATCATCTGCGCCGTCTCCACCCCGTCCACCGTCAGCACCGGGCGGTATTTGAGCCCCTCGGCGGTGATCATCGAGTCGCGGTGCAGGTCGATGACCACCCGGATCGAGGGATGCTCGGCCAGCGCCGCCTCCGCCACCGTGCGGCTCTTGTTGTACGCCTGGTTGAAGGAGGGGTCGTCGCAGTGCGTTGTCTCGTGGACAACGCCGATTCCCCGCCGCTCGAGCGCCGCCGCCAGCGTGTCGCCGACGGCGACGATGTTTTGGCTGTTGTCCCGGTCGTAGGCGGAGGCCGCAGGATCGTACCAGTGGATCTGCTCGGCATAGGCTTCGCTGGTGTGGGTGTGCAAAATCAGCACCTGCGGCCCCTCTGCCGCCGCGGGAAGCGCCACCTCCCGCCCCAGCGCCGCCGCGTAGTCCACCCCGATGCCCGCCACATTCTGAAAGTAAACCCCCTCCGCCCCCTCATACCCGCCGCGCTCGCCGGAGATCTGGATGGCCGACACCGGCAGCATCCCCTCCGGCACCCCCTCCTCCGCCTCGGGACGGGTGAGCAGCAGCGGCGGCAGGGGAGCGGGGAGGTCGGTCTCGACGGGGGAGGGGAGCAGCGGCGGGGCGTCGGCGGGGAGGGAGAGGGCCAGCGTCAGCGCCAGCAGAAAGCCGCCCAGGGCGTTGAGGGCGAGGATCTGCCCCAGCGCCGAAAGACGCTGCAGCGGGCTTTGTCTGCGGGGAAGAGAGCGTGTCGTCACCATGGGTACCTCCTGCCTGTCCTTGTTTTTTGTGCCTTACGGGAGGATGTTTATGCCCCCTGCCCGCAAAATATGCCGCTCCAAGGTTGACGGGGTGACCGTCCATCGGGTATCATAACAGAAAGAACAGGCCGCTGGCCGCCGAAAGGAGAACTGTCATGAGAGCATACAGCCGCGCCGACGAGGGTCTCGGCTTCCTGCTGCGCTACGAAAACGTCGCCTGGTACGACAACGGCGCCGTCCGCATCTTAGACCGCCGTATCTATCCTATCCGCACCGAGTTTGTCACCTGCCGCAGCCACGGGGAAGTGGCCCAGGCCATCGCCGACATGGTGACCCAGTCCGCCGGCCCCTACACCGCCGCCTCAATGGGCATGGCCCTCGCCGCCCACGAAGCCGCCGGCCGTGCCGACATCCTTGACTACTTAAAAGACGCCGCCTACACCCTCTCCCACGCCCGCCCCACCACCGTCGCCCGCATGGAGGCGATCACCGGCGGCTGCCTCAAGGCGGCGGAGCGCGCCCTCGCCGAGGGACACGACCCCGAGAAGGCGATCTTCGACTATGCCATCGGCCTGCTTGAGCACCGCTACACCCGCCTCTCCCACACCGCCGTCACCCTGGTGGACCAGTTCCCCAAAAAGGGTGTGGTCATGACCCAGTGCTTCGCCGAGACCATCGTCGGCACCATGCTGCGCGAGGCCGCCGAGCGCGGCTACGACATCCGCCTCATCTGCCCCGAGACCCGCCCCTACCTCCAGGGCGCCCGCCTCACCGCCTCGGTGGCCATCGATCAGGGGGTGGACACCACTGTCATCACCGACAATATGCCCGGCTTCGTGATGAAGGACCAGAAGGTGGACCTCTTCACCTCCGCTGCCGACGCCATCTGCATGGACGGCCACATCGTCAACAAGGTCGGCACCTTCCAGATCGCCCTCTGCGCCCATTACCACGGCATCCCCTACTTCGTCACCGGCGCGCCGGACAAGAAGCACGAGACGGTGGACGGCATCGTCATCGAGCATCGCGACGGCGCCCTCGTCTGCGACGCCCTCGGCACCCGCACCACCAAGGAGGGGGTCAAGGGCTACTATCCCGCCTTCGACATCACCCCGCCCAAGCTGGTCGCCGGCGTCGCCACCGACAAGGGAATGTTCTCCCCCTACGACCTGCACCGTTACTACGACGGCGAGGAGCAGGGGCTGTACACCACCGCCAACGCGTAAGGCCGATGAAGACAGCTCTCATCACCGGCGCCTCCCGCGGCATCGGCGCCGCCCTTGCCGAAGCCTTTGCCGAAGCGGGCTGGGCCGTCGCCGTCAACTACAACAAGAGCCGTGAGGCGGCGGAGCAGCTGGTCTCCCGCCTCACCGCCGCCGGCCACACCGCCGCCCCCTTTCAGGCCGATGTGGGCGACCCGGAGGCGGTGCGCCGTCTGGTGGCCGACACCGAAGACCGCCTAGGCAGCATCGACCTGCTGGTCAACAACGCCGGCCTCTCCCACCACGGCCTGCTCACCGACCTCTCTGACGCCGACTGGCAGCGGCTGCTCGCCGTCAACCTCTCGGGTGCCCTCTACTGCTGCCGCGCCGTCCTGCCCGGCATGATCCGGCGGCAGAGCGGCACGATCCTCAACATCTCCTCGATGTGGGGCCAGATCGGCGGCTCTTGCGAGGTGGCCTACTCCGCCACCAAGGCGGGGCTGATCGGCCTCACCAAAGCCCTCGCCCAGGAGGTCGGCCCCTCCGGCGTGCGGGTCAACTGCATCGCCCCCGGCGTCATCGCCACCGACATGACGACGGTGCTGGGGGAGGACACCCTCGCCGCTCTGGCAGATGAAACGCCCCTCTGCCGTGTCGGCCTTCCCCGCGAGGTCGCCGCCGCCGCCCTCTACCTCGCCTCCCCCGCCGCCGCCTTCGTGACGGGCCAGGTGCTGGCGGTCAACGGCGGGATCTGTTAAACGAACGATACAACACAGAGGCGCACCGCAAACCATCTGCGGTGCGCCTCAGACTGTTGAAAAGTTCCTGTATAAAAAATCAAAGAAAACCGTCTTGCCGGTTTTCTGCCTTATCCACGGCGCGGGACCGGATGTCAAGGGCGCCGAAGGCGGGGAGACGGAAAATTTTTGTCCCGTCCCCCGCAAGGGACAAAAATTTTCTGTCGACCGTACCCTTGACAGGAGGGACACGG
>JAFQKL010000222.1 GCA_017396965.1 Clostridia bacterium | reverse complement strand
GGGGCACCCCAAGGGACTGCGTCCCTTGAGTTTCCCCCTGGACCCCCTCCTGATCCCGTCTACGCTTCGCGTAAAAGGGGGCGGCGGAAGCAGAGCTTCCTGGCCGCCACAGAACAGCGTATCCGTGTCGCTTCTGTCAAGGGTGCGGTCGCAGAAACAATTTTTTCCTCGCGGGGGATCGGAAAAAATTCTTCCTGCTCCCCGCTTCGCGCCCTTGACATCCGCTCCCGCACCGGGAGGATTGTCTTCCGTGTCCCTCCTGTCAAGGGTGCGGTCGGAGAAAAATTTTTCATTCCTTGCGGGGGACGGAATGAAAATTTTTTATCCTCCCCGCCTGCGGCGCCCTTGACATTCGGTCCCGCTCCGGGAGTTTCGCCGTCTGCGGACGGCGCCTCCTGCAGGGGGCGGCCGCTGCTGCGGCGGCGGGGAGTGGATGATGTGGCGTGGGGAGAAAAGCGGCAGGGTGGTTTTTTGATTTTTGTTTTTCGGAGGTGACGCGGTGTGAAGCCGAGTCTTCAGGTTAAAATGGTGCTCATCATGACGTTGCTGGCCATCACCCTCATGCTGGTGGTCGGCACCATGCTGGTCAACAACGTCACCTCCTTCTACAACGACGACTTTCTCGCCCAGGTGGAGACCTTCTTCGATGAGGACACCCTCGACACCCTCTCCGCCACCGCCCATCAGGGCGCGGAAGCCCTCTCCGCCCGAATCGCCCTCTATGCCTCCCAGCTCGGCATTGACACCTACCGCAACTACTATATCCTGGATCTCGACGGCCACTGTCTCACCGGCTCCAACCAGACGCTGGGGCAGACGCTGGAGGTCACCCCCAACCTCCTTCGCGCCCTCGCCGGCGAGGTGGGGCGGGAGAGCAAGATCGCCGAGCATTACATGGACTATGCCGTGCCGCTCGGCGACTATGTCATCTATATCAAAGACAGCAAGGACGAGGTGCGCGACCTCACCTTTGAGATCGTCTTCATCATCATCGAAACGCTGTTTGCCACCATGATTCTCGCCATCGCCCTCTCCTATCTGCTGGCCCGCACCATCACCAACCCCATCGAGCGGCTCACCCAGGGCGCGGTGCGGCTGTCGGAGGGGGACTTTACCCCCATCTCCCATGTGGGCAGCGACGATGAGATCGGCAGCCTCACCAGCGCCTTCAACCAGATGGCGCAGACCTTGAAAAACACCCTCTCCGACTCGGAGCAGGAGAAAAACAAATTTGAAACCATCTTCCTCTACCTCACCGACGGCGTGGTGGTGTTTGACGAGGCCGGCCTGCTGCTCAACGTCAACCGCGCCGCCCGCGAGCTGCTGGGCGGCACCCTCACCGAGGGGGAGACCTCCTTTGCCCAGCTCATCACCCCCCTCACCGGGCTGCAGGAGGAGACGCTGCACAGTCAGGAGGGCACCTTCATCCAGGAGGTCACGGTGGGCGAGCGCGCCCTGCAGATGACCCTCGCTCCCCTGGAGCTGCCCGGCGAGGAGGCCCGGCCCGACCGCGCCCGCGGCGTGATTGCCGTGCTGCACGACGTCACCGAGCAGCGCCGCCTCGATGAGTCGCGCCGCGAGTTCATCGCCAACGTCTCCCACGAGCTGCGCACGCCGCTGACCAACATCAAGAGCTACACCGAGACGGTGGTCGACGCCCCCGACCTCCCCGAGGAGAACCGCACCGCCTTTCTGGAGGTGGTGCTGGGCGAGAGCGACCGCATGATCCGCATCGTCAAGGACCTGCTCACCCTTTCCAAGCTGGACAGTGCCAAGCTGGAGATGAAGCCCTCCCGCTTCGATGTCGCCGAGATGGTGCGCCGCGTCCATGCGGCGATGAAGATCGACGCTTACAACAGCAAGCACTCCCTCCACCTTGAGGTCAACGACCCCGGCACCCTGTTTGGCGACGCGGTGCGCATTGAGCAGGTGCTGGTCAACATCGTCAGCAACTCCATCAAATACACCCCCGAGGGCGGAGAGATCCGTATGGAGACCCACCGCGAGGGGGAAAACGTCATCATGCGGGTGAGCGACAACGGCATCGGCATCCCCAGCGAGGACCTGGAGCGCATCTTCGACCGCTTCTACCGTGTCGACAAGGCCCGCTCCCGCGAGATGGGCGGCACCGGCCTCGGCCTTGCCATCGCCCGCGAGATCACCCGCGCCCACCACGGCGAGATCACCCTCACCAGCGAGCTGGGCAAGGGGACCACCGTCACCATCACCCTCCCCGCCGAGCCGCCGGCGGCGCTGCTGCTGCGGTAGGTGGGGGACGGTGTCAAAGCAGATGGGAAACCCGCTGGGAACGCTTTGTGGTGTGGCGGCGGGCGGGAGGAACAGGGGCGTTCCCTCCCGCTTGCGCACAACAGCGGTTTCCGCTGTCCGCAGAGGGCGATTCCTCACCCCGGCCGAAAGGAGGCTTAAGCCATGACCCGCGCCGTCGAACTGCTCAAAGACCTGATCCTGCTGGCCCTGGTGCTGATCCTGCTGCTGCAGTCGAGCTACATCCTGCTGCTCGACGGGTGGTACCCCGGCAACACCGGCGTCGGCTCGGCGCTGTCCATGCTGATGTACGATCTGCGGCAGGGGCCGATGGGCGGTGCGCGGCCGAGTGAGATCTCGGGGCGGGAGCTGTGGCCCTCCGGCGTGGTGCTGCTGCGGCAGGAGGGCGACGGCCGCCTGCCCTTTCGCAGCGAGAGCGAGGTGCCGGTGGTCAACGCGGCCCTCGCCCTCGCCGTGCGTCTGATCCAGGAGGGCCAGCCCTTCTTCTCCGCCGACCGCTTTGACGCCCTGCTGCTCGGCGAGGGCCTGCTCATCGACTTAGGCCGCACCCTGCCCCTCGATGTCGTCCTCGCGCTTTTGGGCGAGAGCGGCGGCAGCCGCCGCCAGACCCGCACCCTGCTGCTCACCCCCACGGAGGACGGCCTCACCCTCGTCATCGACGGCGACGAGCTGCTCTGCTACACCTTGAAGGGCAGCGAGATCACCGCCGCCTATCAGGACTGCTGCGCCCGCATCGCCGCCCACCCCTCCTATACGCCGGTGGGCATCACCGGGCGTGACGCTGAGACCGCCGCCCTCCGGCCCGGTCTGCTCTACGCCGCCGCCGGGAGCCTCCACCAGACGGCGGTGAGCAGCAACGCCCTCTTCGGCGAGGACGGCCAGCCCGCCGCCTCGCTGGTGCAGACGGCGCTGCCCGCCTTCTCCTACGACGTCGGCACCCCGCGCCGCGATGTCGATGCCGACGGCACCATCGTCTATGTGGAAAACTACTCCAGCCTGCGTCTCTCGCCCGACGGGCTGCTCACCTACGAGGCCTCGCAGACCCGCCACGGCCTGCCCGTCTCCCGCCTGCTGGGCGGGGAGCGGGAGAGCTACCGCGTGCAGGAGATCATCCTCGCCGGCTACGCCCTGATCGACAGCGCCTGGCCCGAGGCCCGCGACCTCCCCGGCGCCGGCCTGCGCTACTCCGGCGCCCTCTACAGCGAGCGGGACGGAAGCCTCACCCTGCACTATGACTACGTCCTCGACGGCCTGACCATCGAGCCGGAGGGCTACCCCCACGCGGTGACGCTCAACTACCGCAACGGCTACTTCGTGGAAGCCGCCATCCTCCTGCGCCGCTACGAGGTGGCGGGCAGCCTGCGCCTGGCCGACTTCGTCCGCCAGCACCGCATGGCGGCGCTGGTGAGCGGCATCACCCCCACCTGGGTGGAGCTGCACTACCGCGACCCGATGGACGGCAGCCTGCTGCTGCCGAGCTACCAGTTCGGCCTGCGCCCCGATAGGGAGGAGAGCGCCGCGGGAGAGGAGGGGACGGCGGGAGCGACGGAGGAAGAGCCGGCGGACGGCCCGGCGGGCGCGTCGGAGAGCGCGTCGGCGGTGTCCGCGGCGTATTGAGTTTCCCG
>JAFQKL010000024.1 GCA_017396965.1 Clostridia bacterium | reverse complement strand
CCGCCTGTCCCACCGGGGCCATTCCGTTGGAGGAGCCCTCCGCAACCATTCCGGAGCGGTGCATTACCTGTGTGCGATGCGTGGCTCTCTGTCCGACAGGGGCGCGCAGAATTCCAGAGGAACGGCTCGAACGGGCCTACCAGCGGATGAAGCCGGCCTTTGAAGGGCGCAAGCAAAACCGGCTGTATCTGGCGGAGTAAGCGGAGAAAGCGGCCCTGCCGGAAGGGATTTGAGAGAGAACAAGGCACACCGCCGGGATTGGGCGGTGTGCCTTGTTTTGTGTCTGCCGGTCGGCTTTGGGGCTGCCTACCAGATCATCAACCGGCTGGCCTCCCGCCGCAGCTCCTCGCGGAAATCGGGGTGGGCGATGGCGATCAGGTTGTCCACCCGCTGGCGGACGGTGAGCGCCTTCATGGGGGCGATGCCGTATTCGGTGACGATGTAGTCAATGTTGTTGCGGCTCATGGTGACGATGGCGCCGGGGGTGAGGATCGGCTTGATCTTGGAGAAGGGCCTGCCCTCCTTGTCCACCCCGGCAGAGGGCATGGCGATGATTGACTTGCCGCCCTTGGAGTGGATGGCGCCCTCGGCAAAGTCGTTTTGCCCGCCGGAGCCCGCGTACTGGCGGGTGCCGATGGATTCGGAGGCGATCTGCCCGGTGAGGTCCACCTCGAGGCAGGAGTTGATCGAGACCATCTTGTCGTTTTTGGCGATGACGCGCGGGTCGTTGACATAGCCCGGATGGAGCAGGAAGACGGTGGGATTGCCGTCCAGCCAGTCATAGAACTCGCGGGTGCCGCTGGCGAAGGTGCCGATCATCATGCCGCGGTGCAGGGTCTTTTTGCGGTTGGTGAGGGCGCCGATGTCGGCCAAGTACTTCATTGAGGTGCAGAGCATCTCGCTGTGGACGCCGAGGTCCTTCTTGTCTTTCAGCGCGCGGGCGGCGGCATCGGGGATCTTGCCGACGCCGAGCTGGAAGGTGGAGCCGTCCTCCACCAGGGTGGCGATGTACTCACCGATGGTGGTCTCCAGCGGCCCCGGCACCGTCTCCGCTACGGTGGACAGCTTGCGCCCTGAGGGGACGACGGCGGTGACCTCCGAGATGTGGACATAAAACTGCCCGCCGATGCGCGGCGCGTCGTCCAGGATTTCCAGGATGACGGTCTTGGCCGTGTCCATACACTCCAGGCACCAGCCCTCGAGCGAGAGGTTGAAATAGCCGTGCTCGTCCATCGGCCCGCTGGCGCTGATGATGACATCGGGCTGCCAGACCTCGCGGTAACGGTCATACGAGGCGTGCAGATGCAGCGGAATCAGCGACACCCGCCCCTCCGGGTGGATGGTGCGCTGGCGGGGGCTGTAGAAGTTGGACTGGACGAAGAACTTGTCACGGTAGGCGGGGTCAAGCAGATAGGGGTGGGGATCACGCCCGCCGCCGCCGTACAGCGTCACCTCGTTGATGCGGGGGGCGATGGTGTGCAGCTGGCCGAGAAGGGTCATCGGCTCCATGCTGCCGGCGCCGGTGACCACCAGGGCGCCGTCCGGGATCAGGTCAAGGGCCTGCGGGATGCTCACGGTCTTTTGCTCCAGCTCCTGCCGGTAGGACTTCATGGGGATCTCTCCTCTCCTGCTATTTTTAAGAATCGGTGCCGAAAAAAGGTGATTTTGTTATTTTAGTATAGCAGAAGAAAAGCTCGCAGTCAATAAGAACAAACGGCATCTACAGCCCGCCGCATCCCGGCGACGGCGGCGCCGATCTCTGCCGCCGAGCGGCCGGCCGGCAGGTCGAACACCACCCCGTTCCCGCAGGCGGCGAGGCGGCAGACGGCGGACGGATCCTCCTCCTGCGTCCCGCAGGGCAGCAGCAGCGGCAGGTCGGTGTGACGGCGCAGCGCGGCGGCGAGGGCGGGCAGACGCTCCTCTCTGCCGCCGCAGTCGAGCAGGAGGAAGCCCTCTGCAGCCCTGGCCACCCGTGCCAGCCGCGTCTCCCCGGCCGGG
>JAFQKL010000221.1 GCA_017396965.1 Clostridia bacterium | reverse complement strand
TGATGGGGTTGGAAGCGGTCTGACCCAGGGCGCAGAGGGAATCCTGCTTGAGCTGGGCAGCGATGGTGTTGAGCTCGTCGAGGTGATGCATCTCGCCCTTGCCCTCGGTGATGAGGTTGAGGATTTCGAGCATTCTCTTGGTGCCGATGCGGCAGGGGGTGCACTTACCGCAGGACTCGTCGCAGATGAACTCCATGTAGAACTTGGCAACGTCGACCATGCAGTTGTCCTCGTCCATGACGATGGCGCCGCCCGAACCCATCATCGAGCCCTTGGCAGTCAGGTTGTCGAAATCGATCGGCTCATCGAGGAAGTCGGCAGTCAGACAGCCGCCCGAAGGACCGCCGGTCTGGATGGCCTTGAACTGCTTGCCGTTCGGAATGCCGCCGCCGATGTCGTAGATCAGCTCACGCAGGGTGGTACCCATGGGGATCTCAACCAGACCGACGTTGTTGATCTTGCCGCCCAGCGCGAAGACCTTGGTGCCCTTGGACTTCTCGGTGCCGCACTCGGCAAACTTGGCAGCGCCCTCGCGCAGGATGGTGGGAACGCAGGCCAGAGTCTCAACGTTGTTCACGACAGTGGGCTTCTCCCACAGACCCTTGACAGCGGGGAACGGAGGACGGGGACGCGGGGTGCCGCGCTTGCCCTCGATCGAGGCCAGCAGGGCGGTCTCCTCGCCGCACACGAAGGCGCCGGCGCCGAGACGGATGTGGAGGTCAAACGAGAAATCGGTGCCCAGAATGTTTTTGCCCAGCAGTCCCTCAGCGCGGGCCTGCTCCAGAGCGATCTGCAGTCTGTGGACAGCGATGGGGTACTCAGCGCGGACATAGAAGTAACCCTCGGTGGCGCCGATGGCGTAACCGGCGATGGTCATACCCTCGATGACGGCGAAGGGGTTACCCTCGAAGATGGAACGGTCCATGAAGGCGCCGGGGTCACCCTCGTCACCATTACAGACAACGTACTTGACGGGGCCGGGGGAGGCAAGGGCGAACTGCCACTTTCTGCCGGTGGGGAAGCCGCCGCCGCCACGGCCGCGCAGACCGGAGGCGAGAACCTCGTCGATGACCTGCTGGGGCTCCATCTGCAGAGCTCTGGCAAGACCCTGGTAAGCGCCGTAACCGAGCGCCTCGTTGATGTTCTCGGGGTTGATGACGCCGCAGCCGTTCAGCGCGACACGGCGCTGCTTCTTGTAGAAGTTGATGTCGTCCTGCTTGACGACCTTCTCATGGGTGTCGGGATCGACGAAGAGCAGACGCTCGACGATCTCGCCCTTGACGATGTCGGTCTCGATGATCTCCTCAACGTCCTCGAGCTTGACGAGACGATAGAGGGTGTCCTCAGGATAGATCTTGACGAAGGGGCCCTGCGAGCAGAAGCCGAAGCAGCCGACGATGTTGACCGAGATGCGGTCGGAGAGGCCCTTCGCCTCGAGGATCTCCACAAACTTGTTCTTGATCTCCTGCGAGTTGGAGGAGAGGCAGCCGGTACCGCCGCACAGGACGATGGCGCGCTTGCTGCCGGCGCCTTCCAGCTTGCCCTTGAACTGCTCAGTACAGGTAGCGACTCTCGCGTTCAGTTCTTCATAGTTTTTGATCATTTTTTAACCCTCCAGGCTACGATATTCTTCGACGACGGCGGGAACCTTATCGACCGACATCTTGGGGTACACCTTGCCGTTGATGGTGACGGCGGGGGCGATGCCGCAGGCGCCGATGCAACGCAGCGCGTCGATGGAGAAGAGGCCGTCGGCAGTGGTTTCGCCGGCGCCGATGCCGAGGATCTCGGAGAACTTGTCAATGACCTGCTGCGCTCCCTTGACGTAGCAAGCAGTGCCCAGGCAGCAACCGATGACGTACTTGCCCTTGGGGCTGAGCGTGAAGAAAGAGTAGAAAGTCACGACGCCGAAGATCTCGGCCACGGAGATGCCGGTCAACTCCGAAACCTTCTCCTGGACCTCCAGAGGAATATAGCCGAATTCCTTCTGAATGTCACTGAGGATCATCATGAGCGGGGTGTTCTCACCTGCGTACTTGTCGCAGATCTCGGTGATTTTTTTCAGGCCGTTTTCGCTGATTCGCTCCATATTAAATGTCCTTTCCCCTAAGTGAATTTTCTTATACAAAGGTATCAAACCTCAGAAGACAAATATGGCAAGCCGCGCCAAAACCGTTCCGCTATGACTGCTCATGCAGATCAGTACCGGAACTATTCGATAGTAATGATAGTTCATCCCACCTCCCTTTGTCAACGAACAAGGGGAAACGGATTATTCCGTGGAGGAATTAACCCGCCCGGCTTCCCTTTCCCGGGGCGGGGGGAGCGGCGGAAAAAGCCGTTGTCCACAGCGGAATTCCCGGCGTCCGGCAGGCGGAACCGCAGGAGGAGGGTGTCTGCCTCGCCGGTGGGGAGAGGCGGGATCTATTCTGTTGCGGAATGGAACGTTTGCCGTCCGGCCGTCGGGAGGACGGGGGAGGGGAGGGCGGACGGAGCGGAGTCGAACCGCATCCGTCCGGGCAGGCGTTTCCGCCGCTGCGGCCCGCCCGGTCGCCGGAACCCCCTTGCGCCCCCCTTTTCAGCCTCCCGGGCAGGAAATTTCTTTTTTCTGTTCGGGAATAACCCGTTTTACCCTGTGGGAATGACAGAACAGTTTTTCCGACGGAAAACCTTGACTTATGAAAGGAAATGGGGTATGATTCCCACAAGGAGTCATCCCACTAATTCCTGTCTGGATTTTCGTTATTACTTTAGATCATAACTGCTCTCAGCCCCCTGTACAGTCCCTTTTTTAGGGTTTGTTTCGGGATGGCAGGATGTGGGATATTCCGGAGCCGGATGCCATTCTCCCGCCGCGGCGGGAGCGAAGGGAGCCGCTGTTTGCGGAATAACCGATTGCGGCCCCTTTGTCCTGCACCGAAACCGGCGACGCTCAAACAAGGGAGGAATTGGAACATCATGAAGCGCCTGACCTTTTTCGCATTGCTGCTTGCGCTGCTGCTCGTGCTGACCGCCTGCGCCGCCGAGGAGATCGCGATTGACAACAGCACGATCGACTTCGCCGCCTCCGCCTTCAAGCACATCACCAACGGCGGTCTCACCGAAGACGACAAGCTGCCCTACAATGTCGATGCCATCACCGGCGCCACCATGACGGTGGAGGGCCCCGGCGTCGTCACCAGCATCCCCCTCTCGGTCAGGGAGCTGGAGAACCGCAACGACGGGATGTTCCGCGGCATCTACGAGGATTCGTCCGGCCGCTTCATCTATGAGGGGGTCGACCTCTGGTACATCATCTCCGAGATGACCGACGGCGACAACGGCATCCACCTCACCGAAACAGCCCATAAGATTGAGCTCAAGGACAGCAACCGCGCCACCATCGCCACCCTTCCCATCGAGGCGGTAAAGGCGGCGCACGACGCCGGCCGCCCCGTCCTCATCGCCCACGGCATCGGCACCACCGACGGCGAGCTGGCCGCCCCCTTCGTCTTTGATGCGGAGAACGACGGCGTGCCGCTCGGCTATGTCGAGAAGCTGAACAACACCGACGGTTGCCTCCGCCTCGTATATGACCTTAAGGACTATGGGGACAACCCGGACTACAAGACCTTCTCGAATGTTGCCTACATATATATATGCGAAGAAACCGAGCCCGGTTTCAAGCACGCGGATTCGGTCGGCGCATATTCCTCCCCGGAATACAGAGACTACATCATCACCTTCCGCGGCGACGCGCTGGGGGCGGAGATTCCCCTGACCGTCTCCCAGCTTGAGAGCCTGGTGCGCACCGATGAGAGCGGCGCGCTGGTGGAGGGCGGAATGGGTTACCGCGACTTCTACAGCCTCGCCAACAACGCCTACTGGTATGTCAACGAATACGAGGGACTCGACCTCTACAAGCTGCTCTGCTACCTCGGCATGGAGACGGTGGAGGAGATGGGCCGCGCCAAGAGCCGCACCACCCTCATCACCTTCAACGCCGCCGACGGACGGCAGTCCTCCGAGTCCTTCTCCGCCGAAGCCCTCTCCTATCCCGATGCCTTCGGCTTCTATAACAAGAACGCCGCCGACCCCGGCGACGGCAGCTACCAGCCGAGCAACGCCGACCTGGTAGACACCGGCTACCCCGTGCTGCTGGCCTACGGCGTCAACCGCTATCCCTACACCATCGGCACCTCCAGCGAGGGCTACCTCTCCGGCCTCTCCAACAACGGCGGCCCGATGCGGGTGGTGTTCGGCAAGACCCAGTACAACCACGCCAACGGCTCCAACCAGGTGCAGCTGCTCAGCGAGGTCATTGTCGGCGAGGACCGCCTCACCAACACCCACCTCTTCACCGACCACGCCGACCGCGCCGCGCTGGCGGACAGCACCCTCACCGTCACCGTCAACAGCGCCGACGGCCGCCGCCTCTCCTCCACCGACGTTTCGGTGGGCGAGATCGAGGCGATCCTCTACGGCGAAAATGTCCCCGGCAACGTCAAGTCCGCGGCCCGCGCCAAGCAGGTCTATGAGACGGGCGACGGCACCGCCGTCCTGGAGGGTGTGAACATCGAGTACTTCCTCATGAACGTCGTCGGCATCCCCGGCACCGTCGGCACCGCCACCTTCACCTCGGCGGACGGCGAGAGCGTCACCGTCAGCCTGGAGGATCTCTTTGCCGAGGGCTACAACAGCGAAAGCGGCCTTGGCAACCTGCCCGCCATCCTCGCCTTTGCCAAAAACGGCGCCCCCCTGGTGCCCGACACCGCCCACGCCGGCTACACCGCCACCCTGCCCCTCGCCCCCTTCACCGAGGGCGACCCTGCCACCTTCGCGGTGGACAATCAGGGCGGCCCGCTGATGCTCGCCGTCCCCTCCACCGGGCGGGACAGCGGCGATGCCTGCACCCTGGAAAACGTCGTCTCCCTCACCGTTGACATCCGCCCCGACTCCTATGCCCACCTCTCGGGTGAGGCCGCCGCCCTCTCCGGCCACAGCATCCGCTTCTTCGGCGAGGGCCTGGAGAAAGAGGCCAGCTTCACCGTGGCCGATCTCGAGAGCCGTCAGCGGCAGGCGAGAACCCTGGATTACAGCGTGATGAACAAGAAGGGCGAGCTCAAGGAGCAGCGTTACCGCGGCATCCCCCTCTATGAGCTGTTCACCGAAATCGGCATCCGTGCCAATGCCGGCGAGGTCACCATCCATGCCACCGACGGCAGCACCACGGTGGTGCCGCTGGCCAAGCTCAAGGGGCAGACCTTCGTCAACTACGTCTCGCCCGACAAGAAGCAGCTCTGCGCCATGCTGGCCTACGGCAGCGGAACCGTGGACGGCGAGATCACCGAAGGCACCCCCCTGACGGTGGAAGACGGCGGCCCGGTGCGGCTGATGGTGCCGATGGGCGCGGCGGATGAGGTCAACACCTCCTTGAGCGTCAAAAACGTCGCCGCCATCGAGGTTTCGGCCAACGAGGTCACCACCTGGAGCCATTCGATGAGCGATGTCTACAGCGAGTTCCTCGGCTATGAGATGACCCTCACCATCCGCAACGAAGCGAATGAGTGGAGCCACGTCTTCACCCTGGCGCAGCTGGAGTCGCTGACCGACCTCATCGTCCGTCAGGACTACACCGTGCTGGAGCTGGGCACCTGCGAGGGTCTGGATCTCTGGAAGTTCGTCAAGAAGTTCGCGGGTTCCGTCCCCGGCATCGAGGCCCCCATCTCGGTCACCACCTACGCCGAGGACGGCTACAAGAACGACCTGCTCAGCAACGTCTACCTCGAGGGCCTTGAGCAGGGTGTGGTCAACGACAGCGGCGAGCGGGTGCCGGTCATCATCTCCTACGCCTTCAACGGCATCCCGCTGGTGGACGATGCCGACCACCCCGGCTACACCGGCCTCGCCGGCAACGCCGGCGGCCCCTTACGCACCGTGGTGGAAAACATCCAGGGCGCCTCGCTCAAGACCTTCAACAAGCTGGTGGTCACCATCCCCGGCAGCGATGCCATCAGCCTGACGGTGGATGAATCGCTGTTTGCCGCCGCCAACTGATTTCCTTTACAGAAAACGCACAGGCGATGCGCGGCTGCTTTCGGCGGCCGCGCCGCTTGGCTGTTTCCGGCAGTTCACGGGGGAAGCGCCCGCCGGTGATTTTGCCCCGGAATACCCCCGGAAACGGCCCAAAACAAAATCGGGAGGTGCAGATCCTTGAAACGACTCACCGCACTGCTGCTCGCTCTCGCCCTGCTGCTGTCCCTCGCCGGCTGCTCCGGCGGCGGACAGGGGAGCGGGGAGAGCGGCCCCACCCTGACGGACGGCGACGGCCGCACCGTCGCCCTGCCGGAGGACGGCGGGGCCGTCAAAATCGCCTCGGTCTACGGCACCGCGGTGCCCTTCCTCGTCGCCCTCGACCTCTCAGAGCAGGTGGTGGCGGTCAACTGCAAGTCCAACTTCTGGAAGACAGCCGTCCCCGCACTGGCCGAAGCCGGCACGGTGGGGCGCGGCGTGGTTGATCTTGAAGCCCTCGCCCAGTGCGGCGCCGGCGTCCTCGTCCACCGCTCCAACGACGATGAGACGGTGCAGGCGGTGGAAGAGCTGGGCATCCCCGTGCTCTGCATCCGCGCCGAGGACCTCGAAGGGGTGTACAGCACCCTGCGCCTGATGGGCGACTACTTCGGCCGCGCCGAGCGCGCCAAAGAGGTGATCGACTGGATGGACGGCAAATTCGCCGCCATTGACGCCATCACCGCGACGATCCCCGAGGACGAGCGTCCCACCGCCCTGGTGATGGGCGGTGAGCTGGGCCGTATCGCCGGGGGCGACATGATCCAGTCCTGGATGATCGAAAAGGCCGGCGGCATCGCCGTGGCGGCCGAGGTGGAAAATGACGCCGCCTGGATCAATGTCGGCGTGGAAACCGTCTTCCAGTGGGATCCCGAATACCTCTTCTGTACCAGTTCCGCCTCGCTGGACTACACGGTGGAGGAGATTCTGCAGGACCCCGCCTGGAACGCCTCCGCCGCTGTGATCAGCGGCCACGTCGCCCAGATTCCCGCCAGGATCGACACCTGGGATATGCCCGGCATCGCCGCCGTCCTCTCCACCTTCTGGATGCTGCACCAGATGCACCCCGACCTCTTCTCCCGCGAGCAGCTGGAGGCGGAGATTGAAGAATACTATACCTTTATGTTCGGCCAGACCTTCAGCCCGGAATATCTGGGCTACACCCTGTGAAAGCAAGGGGCCGGCTCGGGGCAGCGGCTTTGGGGCTGCTGCTGACCGTGCTGCTCGGCCTCACCGTGATCGTCACCGTCTGCATGGGCAAGTACCAGGTTTCGCCGGGGGAGAGCCTTTCGATTCTCTGGTGCAGCCTGTGGGGCCTGCCCTGTGACTCGCCGCAGATGACCATCAACGTGGTGCTGTCGCTGCGCATCCCCCGCATCCTTGCCAGCATCCTGGTGGGGGCGGCGATGGCCCTGTCGGGCGCCGCCTATCAGGGCATCTTCTGCAACCCGCTGATCTCGCCGGACTTTCTCGGCGTCTCGAGCGGGGCCTGCATCGGCGCGGCGATTGCCATTCTGCTGGGCCTGCCCGGCGGCTCGATCCAGCTCTTTGCCTTTCTCGGCGGCATCGCGGCGGTGGCCATGGCGATGACACTGCCGGTGCTGCTGCGCAACCACTCAAACCTGATGCTGGTGCTGTCCGGCATCATCGTCGGCTCGGCGATGTCCTCCATCCTCGGCTTCATCAAATACGTCGCCGACCCCGACACCCAGCTCGCCGCCATCACCTACTGGACGATGGGCAGCTTCAACTACATCACCCTGCGTGACATCCTCCCCACCCTGCCCTTCCTCCTGTTGCCGACGGTGCTGCTCTCAGCCCTCTCCTGGCGGATCGATCTGCTCTCCCTCGGCGAGAGCGAGGCACTGGCGCTGGGGGTGGACGTGCGCGCCGTGCGCACCGCCGTCATCCTCTGCGCCACCCTGCTGACGGTCAGCTCCGTCTGCATCGCCGGCACCATCAGCTGGGTGGGCCTCATCATCCCCCACCTCGGCCGGATGCTGGTGGGGCCGGACAACACGCGGCTGCTGCCCATCTCCGGCCTGCTCGGCGGCATCTTCATGCTGCTGGCCGACACGCTGGCCCGCACCGTCAGCGTCGATGAGATGCCGATCAGCATCCTGACCGGCATCGTCGGTGCGCCGTTTTATGCCTGGCTGCTCTGGCGGCAGAGAGGTGGGTCCAATGGAACTGTATGACGTCAAAGACCTCCACTTCGGCTACCCCGGCAGCGGCAGAACGGTGCTGAACGGGGTCGACCTCACCCTGCAAAAAGGCGAGGTGCTCTCGATTCTCGGGCCGAACGGGGCGGGGAAAAGCACCCTGCTCGCCTGCCTCATGCGCCTGCAGCGCCCCGAGCGGGGCAGCATCCGCCTCATGGGACAGGAGCTTGCCTCGATGAAGGTGAGCGACATCGCCCGCCTGGTCGGCTTCGTCCCCCAGAGCAGCAGCCCCACCTTCGGCTATTCGGTGCTGGACTTTGTCGTGATGGGCCGCGCCCCCCTCCTCTCCACCTTCGCCCGCCCGGGCAAAGAGGACAGGAAGGCCGCCGAGGCGGCTTTGGAGCAGCTGGGCATCGCCCACCTGGCCGACCGCGCCTGCAGCGAGATCAGCGGCGGGGAACGGCAGCAGGCGGTGATTGCCCGCGCCATCGTCCGCCGCCCCGAGATCATCCTCTTTGATGAGCCCACCGCCCACCTCGACTACGGCAACCAGCTGCGCACCCTCAAGATCATCAAGCAGCTCTCGGAGGAGGGCTTCACCACTGTCATCACCACCCACAACCCCGACCACGCCATCCTCCTGGGCGGCAAGGCCGCCATCCTCGACCGCGACGGTCACCTGGACAGCGGCCCTGCCGACGAGATGATCTCGGAGGAGCGGCTCGGCCGGGTGTACGGCGCGCCGCTGCTGGTGCGCTATGTCGAGGAGGTTGGACGGCGGGTGTGCCTCTACTCCAATCTGTAATATTTAATAAGCGACGAACAGTCTGTAATCCCGGAACCTCCGGGTGACAGAGATAGCCCCCCGAAAACCGCAAAAGATCATTCCCAAAACGAGTGAAGAAAAAGGAGTCGTGAGCAAAATGAACATGAAAAAGATCCTCGCCCTGCTGCTCTCCCTGATGCTGCTTCTGTCCCTGGTGGCCTGCAGCAGCACCGACGATGAGGCCCCCGCCGGCGATGGCGCCGGTGAGACCGCGGGCGACGCGGCCGGGGAGACTGCCGGGGAGTCCGGCGGCGACGCGGCCGAACCGGAGATGAAAGAGGTCATCGGTGTCACCGTCCCCGCTTTCACCCTCCATGTCAACGGCAAGACCCTGACCAATGAGCAGATGGCCGACTACGCGGTCTACGAGATCCAGGCCACCAGCGTCAACAGCAGCGGCACCGAGTCCACCGTCACCTATGTCGGCTTCTCCCTCGCCGATGTCTTCGCCGCCGCCGGCGTGACCGATTACACCTCGGTTGTCGCCACCGCCGATGACGGCTATGCCGTCGAGATCGCCAAGGAGATGGCCTCGAAGCCCTCCACCCTGGTCGCCATCTCCAAGGACGGCGAGCAGTTCAAGACCGCGCCCTGGTTCGCCCCCTGCTCTTCCGGCACCACCGGTGACTACTTAAAGGGCATGGTCGCCATCACCCTCGACGGCCAGGCCTTCGATCCCTCCTCCGTCCCCGCCCCGGATGCCGGCGATGCCCCCGCTGAGGGCGAGCTGCCCGAGATCGCCGACCGGACCGACAAGGTGGAGTTTGCCGCTTACAGCTTCAAGGTCAACGGCCAGGAAGTCACCAACGAGACCCTCGCCGGCCTCTCGATCTACAAGATTGAGGTCACCACCGTCAACAGCAAGGGCGCTTCCTCCACCTCCGGCTACACCGGCTACAAGCTGGCCGATGTCCTCGCCGCCTGCGGCGTGGAGAATGCCACCACCGTCAAGGCCGTTGCCAACGACGGCTACGAGTCCACCCTCTCCGCCGAGAACATCACCAGTGACTACACCCTCGTCGCCATCGAGAAGGACAAGGAGCTGGGTGAGGACGGCACCATCTGGGTCGCCCCCTGCGCCGAGACCACTTCCTCCGCCTATGCCAAGCTGGTGGTGGAGATCGTCGCCGAGTAACCTGCCCACAAGCGATGGCAACATAACAGCTGCCTGCAAACCGACACCCGGCCCCGCGCCGGGTGTCGTGGGACGCCGCCCTGCCAAGGACGGCGTCCCACGACACCCTGCCGTGCCTTCGGCGGCATTCGCCGCCGAAGCCGCCGCTATTCTGATCCAACCCGGAGGTCTTGCCCGTGAAACGCACATTCCTGCTCACCGCCGCCCTTGTCATCGCCCTGCTGCTCCCCGCCTGTCAGAGCGGCCCCGCGCCCCTGCCCGCCCCCGAGACCGACCCCGCCAGCCAGTTCGGCGTCGATCTCAACATCAACATGACCACCATCGACGGCTTCCTCGGCCGCGACGATGTCGCCTACCGCGATGTACGGATGCTGTTTGACCCCGCCGACTACGCCGCCATCGGCGGCGACGCGGATTTGAGCCGCACCATCGAGGGCTTCAAGATCGTCCCCTATCCCTATCTCGGCACCCTGCAGGCCCTGCCGGTAGCGGGGGCCTACGAGGGCAAGACGCTGTTTGACGTCCAGTGGAACGCCGACGGCAGCGTCGCCTCCGCTTCCCCCAACTATCAGGAGTCGCTGCGCATCCTCGAGGAGCTGTTTCCCAAAGACCGCGCCGTCTTCCTCATGTGCGGCGGCGGCGGCTATGCCGGCATGACCAAAACCCTGCTGCTGCACCTCGGCTGGGAGGAAACCCTGCTTTACAACATCGGCGCCAACTGGGAGTACGACGGCGCTCACGACCTGGAGCTGATCGTCTACCCCGAAAACGCCGCCGATGACAACATCTACGCCACCTGGCGCGCTGACTACGCCTACATCGACTTCGACCGCCTGCACCCGGAGGAATAACGCCATGAAAAAGACGCCTCTCCTCACAATCCCTCTCCTGTTGCTCGCCCTGCTGCTCTCCGCCTGCGGCGGCGCCGCGGAGGAGAGCAACGCCGCCTTTCCCACCTTTTCCTTCACCCACTACGCCTCGGGAGGGACGACGGAGGAGTACGAGGCCGTGATCCTCTTTGAGCAATCGAACTCCACCTTCACCTCCTATCAGGTGGCCTTCTCCTCCTGCACCTGCCGCGACTCGAGTGTCAACTACCTCTCGGTCGCCTATGTCGAGCTGTTAAACAACAAGGATGACCCCGCCGATGCCGCCATCCGCTCCCTCACCTTTGGTGACAATATGGGCCTCTGGGGGGATTCCAACCCCAACTACTATATCGCTGAATACACCGAGGAGTATATGGACGAGCACTTTGTCCAGTCCCTCGTCACCGCCACCAAGGCTGATCTGGACGCCTGGGGCGGTTATGGCACCCAGATCGAAGGGGTGGAGGCCGATGCCGTCACCGGCGCCACCGTCTCCACCTCCAACATCACCTCCATGCTGCAGGGACTGTTTTCCTACCATGAGGGGAAATACTATGCCGACGGCAGATAGAGCAGACCGCCGCAACGCGCCACCGCTGCCGTGCGGCCGCCATACCCAAGAGTGGGAGAGGGGAGGAGCAAGGTGAAGCAACATCTCTTTTTGATCGGTCACAAGGGAGTGGGCAAGACAACCCTGCTCCACCGCATCCTCCAAGCCCAGGCCGGCCCCTGCGGCGGATTTTCCACTGTCCGCGGCCCCTGGAGCTTCGGCGGCCACCCCTCCATCCATCTGGTGCACGCCGAGGGAGGGGAGAAGGCGACCCTCGCCAACTACCTCTTTTTCGGCGGACGCCGTGACCCCTATATCGCAGCCCGTTTTAACCGCATCGGGGTTGACGTGATGTCCAACAGCTGCGGACATACGCTGCTGGTGATGGATGAGCTGGGGCCGAGGGAGTCGGGGGCGGAGCGGTTTTGTGAAGAGATCCTCGGTGCGCTGGACGGAGAGATTCCCATCCTCGGTGTGCTGCAGCAGGCCGAGGCTCCCTTTCTGCGCCGCGTCATCGAACACCCCGCTGTCCACCTGCTCTGCGTGACGGAGGAGAACCGGGAGACGCTCGGTGCGCTTGCCCCCCTGCTGTTCACCCCCGAGCTGCCCTGCGGCCCCGCCCTGCCCGGCCTGGCCGCCCTCACCCTCACCCGCCTCACACCGCCGCCTCTGCCGGAAGCCGTGCAGGCCCTGCGGCTGGGGCCGTTTGTGCATTAGCTCTTTTTGAACTCCGCTTTGCTGATTTTGAGCGAATCATTACGATCCGTTATTGATATCCCGTCCATCCACCGCATACATTATGTAAATTTTATAGAGAAATCAACAAATTGAAATATAACCACGACGGAGGTCTGCCATGTTATACGTCAAAACACCCGAAGAGGTGTTGGAACTGATTCAAAGCGAGTTTTCCACCGTCGCCGCGGCGGAGGAGGTTGCGCTTTCAGCCGCCCGCGGCCGCATCCTGGCGGAAGGCATTTCGGCGACGGAGTTCGTCCCCGACTTCAACCGCTCCACCGTCGACGGCTACGCCCTGCGCGCCAGAGACACCTTTGGCTGCAGTGAGTCGATCCCCGCCATCCTGCCCTTAAAGGGCGAGGTGCTGATGGGCGAGGGGGCCGGCTTTGTCCTCTCGGAAGGGGAGTGCGCCGCCGTGCCCACCGGCGGCGCGGTGCCGGAAGGGGCTGACTGCGTGGTGATGGTGGAGCACACCGAGAACTACGGCGACGGCACCATCGGCAT
>JAFQKL010000220.1 GCA_017396965.1 Clostridia bacterium | reverse complement strand
GTCTGTCAAGGGACGGGTCGTATTTTTGAAAATCCTTGCGGGGGACGGATTTTCAAAAATCTCCACCCTTAAACCCTTGACAGACCTACCCTTTCGCGTTGGGTTTGGGCGCTCTGCGGTGGGCGAAGCTGTACCCGCATGGGCGGGGTTGGCGCGTTGGTTCCGTTGCTGCGGGGTGGGCGAAGCAGGCGCGGACTCCCTCAGTCAGCTTCGCTGACAGCTCCCTCAGAGAGGAAGCCGAAGGGTGCGGCGGGCAGGGTGTCCCCCGCCTCAAAGAGCCTCTGCGCGGGCGGCGCCTTCGGTGAGGGCGCTGTGCATGAGAAAGATCAGCTCCAGCGCCGAGCGGAAGGTCTGCTCCTGCCCTTTCTCCAGCCAGGCAACCGCCCCCTGCCAGGTTGCGTTCTGGCGAAAGAAGATGCGCACCGAGAAGGTGGCCCGCCGCCCCTGCTCACGGCTGTGCTTGATATTGTTGTTTTTGGCAGGCTCGACGGGCTGCTTGGGGGTGAAGCTGCGGGGGGCCGTGAAGGACTGGGGGAAGCGCATGGCGTCGAGCAGCTCCTCGCACTGCAGCAGCAGGTCGATCAGGCTGTCAAAGCGCACACCCGTTTCGAGATAGGGATTGTAAAGCCGGCCGGCAAAGCGGCTGCGGCTGTATTCGTCGATGCAGACGGTGGTGGTGCGGTATTCGTTGCTCCAGACTTTTCCGCTCATCAAAGCCCTCCTTTTGCGACGGTCTTTTGCGACGGTTCTTTTGTAATGGTCTTTGCGTCATTATACCATCGACGTGTTACAGAAGGCGTTACATTTCTCCCCGGAACCTTTCCCGCGGCTGACGAAGATTTGACGAATTTTTCAGGAGATTTTTTCTGTTTTTCACAAAGAGCCCCCGCTCAGCTGCAAAACACATGGCGTCCGATCGTCGCGATCACCGGGCGGGACAGCATCCAGCGGTTGGAGGTCTTGGCGGGGTTGTAAAAATAAATCGCCCCGCCGGAGGGGTCGCTGCCCGCGATGGCCTCCCGCGCTGCGCGGACGCAGCTCTCCTCCGCCGCCTTGGCATACTCGCCGTTGCTCACCGACTCAAAGGCCCCCGCCTGATACACCACCCCCGCCAGCGTGTTGGGAAACGAGGGATGCTCGATGCGGTTTAAGATCACCGCCCCCACCGCCACCTGCCCGGCGTACGGCTCGCCCTTGGCCTCCGCCGAGATCACCCGCGCCAGCAGGTCGAGGTCGAGGGAGGCCGCCGTCGTCCCGCCGGCGCTGCTTTGGATGCCCAGCGCCGCCAGCGTCTCGCGCCCGGCGACGCCGTCCTGCGTCAGCCCGCGGTCGCGCTGAAAGGCCAGCACCGCCGCCCGCGTGCGGCTGCCGTAGACGCCGTCCACCGCCCCCACCTCATAGCCCAGATCACGAAGCGCCTGCTGCACCTGCCGCACCTGCTCCCCGCTCGCCCCCTGCTGCAGGGCCGCCGGCAACGCCGTCTCCGCCCCGCCGAGCCGCACGCCCACCGCCGTCAGCAGCACCCCCAGCACCAGTCCGAACACCGCTGATTTTCCCATTTTTTCATCCTCCGCCTTTCTCTTTGGTTCCCCGGGGGCGGAGAACACGCACCGCCCCCGTCTCCCGCTCTATTATTTTCGTCAAATTCACCAAATGATCCCCGACATTTTCTCCACTCAACCGTCCATCGTTGTGCAACCCGTTGAATTATCCCTGTTTCTCCCCACAAACCCGTCCCCCGGCGCCGTCCCCGACGCGCATTTTTTCAGCCGACCCCCACCCCGCGTCCCCGGAAGACAGGATTATTATGGGAAACCGACGGCGCTTTATACAAATTATGTGACAAGAACGGCTTGACATGGTTTTTATTTAACTATATACTAGATTCTGTACTATCCTGTGGAATTCGCGGGGCCCCTCCCCGCGTATACTGCGATATGTGACACAACTGAAGATTAGGAGGTGCTGTCTATGTCCGTACTGATGGAGCTCCTGCCCTATCTGGTGGTTGCTGTCTTGTGCTCCGGCACGTTTTTTTGTTTTGGCATTGTGTACCGCAAGAAGGTCGCCGAGTCTGAGATCGGCCAGGCTGAGAACGAAGCCCGCCGCATTATCAACGAGGCCATTAAAAGTGCAGAGGCAAAGAAAAAAGAAGCAACCCTGGAGGCAAAGGAGGAAGCCATCCGCCTGAAGGCCGATGCGGAAAAGGAGCTCAAGGAGCGCCGCAGCGAGATCAGCAAGCAGGAGCGGAGAATCCAGCAAAAGGAAGAATCCCTGGACAAAAAGAGCGAAAACTACGAGCAAAAGGAAGAAAAACTGAACCGCAGACTCAAGGAGGCCGAAGCCCTCAAGGAGGAGATCGAATCCTTCCGTCAGCAGGAGTGGGAGACGCTGGAGCGCATCTCCGGCTTCACCATCGACCAGGCCAAGGAATACCTGCTGAACAACCTGGAAAAGGAGATCGCCCACGAGTCGGCGCTGCGCATCAAGGAGATGGAGCAGCGCACCAAGGAGGAGAGCGAGCAGCGCGCCCGCGAGATCGTGGTCATGGCCATCCAGCGCTATGCCGCCGATTTCGTGGCCGAGGCCACCGTCTCGGTGGTGCCGCTGCCCTCTGACGAGATGAAGGGCCGCATCATCGGCCGCGAGGGGCGCAACATCCGTACCATCGAAACCATGACCGGTGTCGACCTCATTATTGACGACACGCCGGAGGCCATCACCATCTCCTGCTTCGATCCCGTCAGGAGAGAGATCGCCCGCATCGCCTTAGAGCGCCTTGTTCACGACGGACGCATCCACCCCGCCAAGATCGAGGAGACGGTGGAGCGCGCCAGGCGCGACGTGGAAAACACCATCAAGCAGGAGGGCGAGCGCGCCACCTTTGAAACAGGGGTTTACGGCCTGCACCCCGAGCTGGTCAAGCTCTTGGGCCGCCTGCGCTACCGCACCAGCTACGGGCAGAACGTGCTGCTGCACTCGATCGAAGTCTCCCACATCGCCGGCATCATGGCCGCCGAGCTGGGGGTGGATGTGGCGCTGGCCAAGCGCGCCGGCCTGCTGCACGACATCGGCAAGGCATTAAACCACGAGATTGAAGGCTCCCATGTGCAGATCGGCGTCGACGTGGCCCGCAAGTACAAGGAGTCGGCCGCCGTCATCAACGGCATTGAAGCCCATCACGGCGACGTGGAGCCGACCTCGGTGATCTCCTGCCTGGTGCAGACGGCGGACGCCGTCTCCGCCGCCCGTCCCGGCGCCCGCCGCGAGAATCTGGAGGCCTACATCAAGCGCCTGCAGAAGCTTGAGGAGATCTCAGCCGAGTTCCCCGGCGTCGAGCGTTCCTTCGCCATCCAGGCGGGCAGAGAGATCCGCATCATGGTGAAGCCCGAAGCCGTGTCCGACGATCAGCTCACCCTGCTCGCCCGCGACATCGCCAAGAAGATCGAGGACGTGATGGAGTATCCCGGCCAGATCAAGGTCAACCTGGTGCGCGAGAGCCGCGCCATTGATTACGCAAAATAATTCGCGGACGGCGCGCCCCCTGCAGGGGTCG
Organism: Clostridia bacterium; assembly: GCA_017396965.1. Lineage (GTDB taxonomy): Bacteria > Bacillota > Clostridia > Oscillospirales > Feifaniaceae > Galloscillospira. Next base: position 278 of record JAFQKL010000220.1, on the reverse strand, counting down.
CCGCCTCGCCCCCTGCAGGGGTCGCCGCCCTGCCCCCTGCAGGGGTCGCCGCCGCAGCGGCGAAATCTCTTTTTGCACAACACCAGTGTCCCGCAGAAATCCAACGTCTTATAACCAAAACCCTTGTCAAAAGAAACACGGCATACGCCAATCAGGCGGCCCGGGAGGAAAGGAGTTTCCTCCCGGCCGCCATCTTTCCCCAGGCATCTGAATCTTTTTTTGCCAAACAAAAACGCCCTGCGGGGCGTTTTTTTGAAACAAGTTGAGGCTTTTCCCCT
>JAFQKL010000219.1 GCA_017396965.1 Clostridia bacterium | reverse complement strand
CGGCATCAGGCAGTTGGTGGTAAAAAGGATGGGCGCGGGCAGGTCGGCAAACTCCTTTTGCTGGTTCTGCCAGGCGGTGCCGTAGTTGCCCTTGAGGTGGGGGTACTTCTTCAGCTCGGGGTAGGCGTGGGCGGGCAGCATCTCGCCGTGGGTGTAGATGTTGATGCCCTTGCCCTCGGTCTGCTCCAGCAGCAGCTTGAGGTCGCGCAGATCGTGGCCGGTGACCACGATGAAGGGGCCCTTCTCCACCTTGTAGGAAACGGTGGTGGGGGCAGGGTGACCAAAGGTCTCGGTGTTGGCCTGGTCGAGCAGGGCCATGCACTTTAAGTTGACCTCGCCGACCTTCAGCACCGTCTCCAGCAGCTGCTCGGCGGTGAGATCCTCGCCGATGGCAAAAAGACCGTCGGCAAAGAAGCGGTTGACCTCGTCATCCGTGTAGCCCAGCACCAGAGCATGATAGGCATAGGCCGCCATGCCACGCAGGCCGAAGAGGATGAGGGACTTTAAGGAGCGGATGTCGGGATCGGCGCTCCAGAGGGCGGCAACGTCATAGGCGTCGTTGTGACCGCAGGCGTTGGCGCAGCCGCGGCACTCGGGGCAGAGGGCCTGCTTCTCGCGCTCAACATCCTCCAGATGACGGCGGATGGCCGCCTCGTCAAAGCTGACATTGGTGAGGGTGGCAAACAGCCCCTCGATAAACACCCGCCAGGTGCGGTCGGTGGGCACCCCCTTGTCGGTGGCGCGGGCCAGGCCGACGAGAGCGCCGGTCAGCTGATCCTGCAGCAGCGCCACGTCGGCCTGCTTGCCGCAGACACCCGCCTTGCCGGTGCAGCCGCTGCAGCCGGCAGTCTGCTCACACTGAAAACAAAACATCTTCTGATCCATCTCTTCCGTTTCCTCCTTAGACTCTCAAACAGGTTGATTTCTTGACTTTGTGACCCCAGTTTACTATACTGAAGGGGTCATAGTATGTTGGAAATCCAACATCGCCTTTCTTCATCCCACTTTTTTCGGAGGAACCGCCATGACCACATCGGACTACGGCATCTTATCCACCTGCCCGCTCTTCGCCGATCTGAACGAAGAGGATCTGCGCCTGATGCTCGGCTGTCTCGGCTCGCGCACCGCCCGCTACCCCAAGGGGGCGGCGGTGTTTCTCGAGGGGGACGCGGCGGAGTATGTGGGCATCGTCCTCGAGGGGGCGGTGACCATTGTGCAGGACGACTTTTTCGGCAACCGCAACCTCATCGGCACCGCCCTGCCGGGGGAGCTGTTTGCCGAGGCCTTCTCCTGCGCGGGGCTGGAGCGGCTGCCGGTCAGCGTCTTCGCCGAGCGGGACACGGCGGTGCTGCTGCTCGACTGCCGGCGGGTGCTGCAGGTGTGCAGCAGCGGCTGCCCCTTCCACCACCGGCTGATCGCCAACCTGCTGGCGGTGGTCAGCCGCAAGAATCTGGCCCTCAACCGCAAGATCCGCTTTGTCTCCCAGCGAACAACGCGGGAAAAGCTGATGAGCTATCTGCTCGATCAGGCCAAGCAGCAGGGCAGCGACCACTTTGAGATCCCCTTCGACCGTCAGGCGCTGGCCGACTTTCTCGCCGTGGAGCGCAGCGCCATGTCGGCCGAGATCAGCCGACTGCGCAAGGAGGGGGTGCTGGAGTCCAAGGGATCGTGGTTCCGGCTGGTTGAGGTCGACCGGGAGTAGGGGGCCTGCGGAACACAGGCTGTCGAAAAAGCCGTAAAAACACATTTCAAAGAAAACCGTCTTGTCCGGTTTTCTTCCTTATCCCGGGGAGCGGGACCGGATGTCAAGGGCGCCGAAGGCGGGGAGATGAAAAATTTTTGTCCCGTCCCCCGCAAGGGACAAAAATTTTCCGTCGACCGCACCCTTGACAGGAGGGACGCGGATTAAGCTGTTGCCGGAGGCGGGAGGAAAATCCCATTTTCCTCCCGCCTCCACCAATCCACCGGCGTCTGAGCCTTTTTCGACAGCCCGGAACATTTTGTCGCTTTGCTGTATAACCTGTAGCAGAGGGCTGCGCGTCCGTGGCCCTCGAAAACAAGGTAAGGAGTGCAACCGATGTTCCGAGCATCCAATGACAACAGCGCCGGCACCGGCGCCGAGCAGAACGCCCGCGTCTGCCTGGCCGACGTGGCGCTGGCGATGGTCTACTCGCCCGAGCAGACCTGGAACGCCACCTACGAGCCGGCGCTGGCCTTAGAGCGCGGCACCCTGTTCCCCGAGCTCGACAAGCCCTGGCTGGGAGAGGAGGGCTGCGCGGATGATGACTGAGCGCGAGCGCCTGCTGCGCCAGGTGCAAAACCACGCCTTTGCCCTCTATGAAACGGGGCTTTATCTGGACGGCCACCCGGGCAACGCCAAGGCCGTCGCCTACTTCGACAAGCAGCGCACCATGTGGCAGCAGGCGGTCGACGAGTACGAGCGGACCTTCGGGCCGCTGACGCAGAAGTCCTGCGCCGCCACCGAGGGCGGCCGCTGGAGCTGGATCGACGGCCCCTGGCCGTGGGAAGCGGAGGGTTGAGCGATGTGGGCCTATGAGAAGAAGCTGCAGTTCCCTGTCAAGATTAAAAATCCCGACCCCCGGGCGGCCCGGGTGATCATCAGCCAGCTGGGCGGCCCCGACGGCGAGATGGGCGCCGCCTCCCGCTATCTGAGCCAGCGCTACAGCATGAACTGCGACAAGGTGAAGGCGATTTTAACCGATGTCGGCACCGAGGAGCTGGCCCACGCCGAGATGATCTCGGCGATTTTGTACCAGCTGACCCGCAACCTCACCATGGACGAGATCATCGCCTCCGGGTTTGACACCTATTTTGTCGACCACACCACCGGCATCTACCCCGTCGCCGCCTCCGGCGTGCCGTTTGACGCCAAGTATTTCGGCGTCAAGGGAGACCCGATCGCCGATCTTACGGAGGATCTCGCCGCCGAGCAGAAGGCGCGGGTGACCTACGACAACATTCTCCGCCTGGTGGACGATCCCGATGTCCGCCAGCCGATCAAGTTCCTGCGCGAGCGCGAGGTGGTGCATTTCCAGCGCTTCGGCGACGCCCTGAGCGAGACGCAGGATCGGCTGGACAGCCGCAACTTCTATGCCTTTAACCCTTCGTTTGACAGCTGCGGGAAGGGGTCGAAGAAGCGCAAGAAACAGGGGTAGGAGGCAACGACGGCGGCGGGCGCGGCCCGCGGCGGAACCTGCAGGGCGGGATGCCGGGGCTGCCTCAGGCTGCGCTGCGGACTGGGCCGAGGACTGCGCAGAGGCTGTGCAAAGGGCTGAACCGTCCTTTGCGGATGAGGATCCGGCATGGGTCCTGGAAGAGAAAAAATTGTGTCGAGACGGCCGGGAAGGGATTCTTCCCGGCCGTTTTTGCTTGCTGAAAGACAGGGGACGGCGCGTCGACAGGGGCGCACCATCTGCCGTTTCCGCCAAAAGAAATGGGAATCTTTTGTGAACAGACTTGACAAAGGCAGGGTTACAGGTGTAACCTAATACCAGGTTACAATTGTACCCTAAAGAGAAAGAGAGGTTTTTCCCATGACAGAGCTGCAACAGGTTGCCCGCCGGGTGAGTGCTTCGGAGCTGACGGTGCTGGAGGTGCTGTGGCGCGAGGCGCGGCCGCTTTCGGTGGCGGAGCTGCATGGGCTGCTGGCCGGACGCGGCTGGGAGCTGTCCACCGTCAAAACCCTGCTGCGCCGCCTTTGCGAAAAGGGGGCGGCGGCGGCGGAGAAGCGGGATGTGCTGCGCTACACTCCCCTCCTGAGCGAGCGGGACTACCGCACCCACGCCACCGAGACGCTGGTGGAGCGGGTGTTTCACGGCAGCGCCCGGGCGCTGGTGGCGTCGCTGGTGCGCGAGCAGCGGCTGAGCCGTGAGGATCTCGCCGAGCTGATGGATGTGCTTCAAGAGGAGGAGGAGCGGGATGTCTGAGGCCATGCTGTGTCTTCTGTCGCTGTCCGCCTCGGGCGCGGTGCTGGCGGCGGTGGCCGCGCTGCTGGCGGCCGTGCTGCGGCAGCGGGCGACGGGGCGGTTTCTCACCCTGCTCTGGGCCGCTGTGCTGCTGCGGATGGTCTGCCCGGTCGGGCCGGGCGGGCTGATGGAGGCGCTGCTCGGGCGGACGGCGGAGCCGGCTGCCCTGCAGCAAAATCCCACGTCTGCCGGGGCGACCTCCGGCGGGGTGCGGGTGCGGCTGGAGGAGGGGGAAGACGCCGTCTCCTTTGAACAGGACACCCCCTTTTCGCCGCCCGGCCTCGTGCTTCTGTGGGGCGGGACGGCGGCGGGGCTGCTGCTGTGGCGGGTGGCGGGGTATGTCGCCCTGTCGCGGCGGCTGCTGCGTCCGGCGCGGCCGGCCGGGGCGCGGGAGCAGGCGGTTTTGCGGGAGCTGTGCCCCAAACGGGCGCCGCTGCTGCTGGTGACACCGGCGATCGGCGCGCCGCTGCTGCTGCGGCCGGGTCTGCTGCTGCTGCCGGAGGAAGAATTTGAAGAATGGGAGCTGTCCCTCATGCTGCGCCACGAGTTGGCCCACCGCCGGCGGCGGGATCTGCCGCTCAAGTGGGCGGCGGCGGCCGTCCCCTGTCTGCACTGGTTCAACCCGGCGGCCTGGCTGGCCTTTGCGCGGCTGGAGCAGGCGTGTGAGCTGGCCTGTGATCAGGAGGCGACGGCGTCGCTCGACCGCGCGGCGCGGGCGCGCTACGGACGGCTGCTGCTGCGGCTTTCGTCGGGCGGTGCGCTGCCCGGCGGCACGGCGGCGGGGATGGCTTCCCACAAGGCACGTTTGAAAGAGAGGTTTGTCTGGATCATGAGTGAACACAAGAAGACGGGACGCGGCCTGCTGGCGGCGGCCGGGGCGGCGGTGCTGCTGTGCGCGGCGGGGCTTGGCGTCTACCGCGCCGAGCAGCCGGAGACAACGGCGGCCAACGGCTTGACCGCGGCGGAGAACATTCGGGTTTTGAAGATTTCGGAGCCGAACCAGGGAGACAACCCGGTGATCCGGGTCGTGCAGCCGGGGGATCTGCCGGCGGGCGAGCGGTCCGGGGCGGCGTCCGCCCCGGTTGGCGACGAAGCCGGGGACGCGGAGGAGCGGATCCTGTATCAACAGGCCGCAGGGAGCGAAACGGAAGAGCCGGTTCTGATCGTTGCCCATGAAGAGGAGAATGCGGCGCAGGCCGGGCTTGCCGAGCGGGTGTACTATTTCTCCGCGCCGCAGCTGCAGCTGGCCTGGCCGCTGCAGACAGACGGCGAGGTGCGGCTGAGCGCCCGCTTTGGCGAGCGCACCCACCCCGTCTCCGGCACGGTGATCCGCCACACCGGCCTTGACATCCCCATGGAACAGGGGGCCGAGGTGCTGGCGGCGGCAGACGGCGAGGTGACCTTCGCCGACTGGGACGGCGCACGCGGCTATGTGGTACGGCTGGCGCACGGCACGGCGACGACGGAGTACCGCCATCTGAGCGAGGTTTCGGTGCAGGTCGGCGATGTGGTCGCGGTCGGTGACAACATCGGGGCCGCCGGGGCAACCGGGAATGCGACGGGGCCGCACCTGCATTTTGAGGTGACGCTGGACGGAGAACCCGTGGACCCGCTGCCGATGCTGGATGCGACGCCGGCGGAGGAGTGACGAAAACCGGTCACCCTGCCGCAGGGCCGCGCCCCGCGCAACAACACCTTCCACAAACAACCCCCGCCGTCACAGTCACACTGCGACGGCGGGGGTGTTCTTTGTTTCTCCCGTCCTGCGACAGGCG
>JAFQKL010000218.1 GCA_017396965.1 Clostridia bacterium | reverse complement strand
CCACTTTATGGTGGATGAGGGGTTCTTCTACGGGCTGAACAACAAGTCTGTCGCCAAAGAGGACTGGCAGAAGCTCACCGACGTCGGCGCGCCGATCGAGGAGGTTGAGATGTACCTCTCCCTGGAATACAACGTCCACCATGAGCTGGACAGCGAGGGCCTGATCGCGGGCAAGTACCTGATGAGCAAGACCGAGGGCGGCGGGACGGCCTTCCATTGATCTCTTTGTGCCTGGGATCTCTTTGCCCTGGGATCTCTTTGCGCCCGGTCGGATCCCGACCCTGATGTCGGACCGGGTCTTCGGATCAAGCCGGACAACGAGGACAAGCCGGACAACGAGGGCAAGCCGCACTCCGCACAATCTGCACAAACCGCACAAGCGAAAACGCCTGGAGACTGCTGTCTCCAGGCGTTTTGTTTTGGGAGGAAGCGTTTTGTCAGAGAGAGGACCGGGAATCGCGTCTACGGCTTCTGCACAGGCTCTGCAGCGTCCGCATCCTCAACAGCATCCGCAGTCTCAGCGGCCTCGACAACGACGTCAACAGCCTCGACCGTCTCAACCGTCTCAACCGCATCCACCGGCTCGGTGACCTCGGCAGTCTCAGCCGCAACACCACCGGCGGCGGCGAGGGCGGCCTTCTGCTTCGCCTTGCGCTCGGCGAGGATCGGGTAGGCGATGCAGGCGATGCAGATGGCGAAGAGGATGATCGTCATCGGACGGGTGTAGAACGAGGCGATGCCGCCCACCATCAGCGCCTGGCTGAAGTTCAGCTCCATCAGACGTCCCAGCACCAGGCCGAGGACGACGGGGGAGGCGGGGTAGTCGTACTTCTTGAACATCCAGCCGATCAGGCCGAACACCAGGCAGGTGCCGACGTCGAACATCGACTTGTTGATCGAATAGCTGCCCAGAATCGAGAAGGCGAAGATCAGGGGATAGAGCAGGGTCTTGGGCAGGCCGCCGACGCGGACCCACAGCTTGCTGCCAAAGTGGCCGATGCCCGCCATCAGGATGTTGGCGACAAACATCGAGGCAAAGAGGCCGTACACCAGCTCCGGCTCATTGGTAAAGAGGGCGGGGCCGGGGCTTAAGTTGTGGATCATCAGGGCGGAGAGCAGCACTGCGGCAGTCGAGCTGCCGGGGATGCCGAGGGTGAGCATCGGCACCATCGCGCCGCCGACCGAGCCCGAGTTGGAGGCTTCCGCCGCCGCCACGCCCTCCGGCGCGCCGTGGCCGAACTCCTCGGGGTGGTCGCTCATCCGCTTCTCCACGTCGTAGGCGAGGAAGGAGGCGATCGTGCCGCCCGCGCCGGGGAAGATGCCGATCAGACAGCCGGCCAGGCCGGCGCGGACGATGCTCCACTTGAGCTTCCAGTAGTAGGACAGCTTCGGCATCCGGTAGTCCATCTTGAGAACCTCGGTGGTCGCCTTGTCCTTCTTGAAGGTCTCGAGGTTGCTCAGCACCTCGCCCAAGGCAAAGAGGCCGATCAGGACGGGAACCATCTCAATGCCGTCGTACAGGCGGTTGACATTGAAGGTAAAGCGCTTGACCGAGAAGACGGGGTCCATGCCCATCGTGTTGAGCAGCAGGCCGAACAGCACGGCGACCATCGCCTTCTGCCAGTTCTTGCCGCCCAGCGTCGCCACCGTGGTCAGGCCCATGAGGCAGAGGGCAAAGTATTCACTGGGCCAGAAGGTGAGGGCGAACTTGGAGAGGGGCACCGAGAAGAAGATCAGCACCACCGCGCCGATCAGTCCGCCAAACACCGAAGCCCACAGCGAGATGCCCATCGCCTCGCCCGAGCGGCCCTTTTTGGCCAGCGGGTAGCCGTCAAAGGCGGTGACGGCGGCGGAGGGGGTGCCGGGGGTGTTGATGGCGACGGCGGTGATCGAGCCGCCGTAGTTGGCGCCGATGTAGATGCCCATCAGCATGATGAGGGCCATATGCGGCTCCATGCCGTAGGTGATGGGCAGCAGCAGCGCCACCGCCATCGAGGGGGAGATGCCGGGGATCGCGCCGCCCAGAATGCCGACGCAGACGCCAAAGCCGATCATCGCAATCGACAGCGGCGTGGCGATAAAGCGAAAGCCCATGGCCAGATTTTCAAAGATACTCATATCGCCACCCCCTTACAGCAGCATCTCAAACAGCGCGCCGATCGGCAGGCTGATATAGAGAAACTGGTCAAAGACGAAATAGGTGAACACCACCCAGCAGACCGGCGTACCGATCAGCATCTTCCAGTTGCGCTCCTCCATCACCCACATCACGGCGAAGATGAAGAGGGCGCTGCTGATGTAGTAGCCGACATACTGGAACAGCACGACGCTGAAGATCGCGCCCGCCGCCACCCCGAGCGCCAGCGTCCACTGGCCGTAGGGCTTGTCCGGCTTGTTGTCCTCCTTGAGGATGGCGAAGAAGGCGCCGAGGGCGGCGGGGACCATCAGCACGCACCAGAGCCGCGGAATCGTCCGCGCGGTGCAGCCGGATTCCTGCGCCATTTTGCTCACCCGCAGCGACCAGGTGAGCAGGTAGAAAAACAGCGTCATCACGCACATCCCCGAGAGGGTGAGCAGCTGCCCCATCTTGGGGCGGGTCTTTGCGTTGGAACGAAAGATGACAAACAGAACCGCCATGATCAAAAGCCCGGCGGCGATGAACCACATGAAGTGCAGTCCACCCAGCCACTTTCCAAAGGCTTCCAAAACAATCAACTCCTTGTCACAGGGTCAAAGCCAACCCTCCGGCCACAGAGCGGACAGGCAGCGGGACAGAACCTTCACCGCCCCCTGTCGCAAAAAGGCGAAAACGGAGAAAAGGCTTGCAGGATGGAAGACGCCCGAACGGCTGAAAACCGCTCGGGCGTCGGGAACTTCAGGGAAGAAACGACCACCCGAGGGAGGTAGTGTCAGAACAGGGGGTCAGGGCGGGAACGCAGCGGAGCCAAAACGGAACCGAAGCGGAACCGAAGCGGGACCAAAGCACGCGGCCCGTCCCTGTCCAAAGTCGGCCGCCCGCGGTGGGGGACTGGGGGAGGTTAGCCCTCGTAGTCCTCCGAGATCATGCCGGCCTCCTTGAGCACCGCCTTGCCGGCCTCAAAGTCCGACTTGACGGTGGCGGTGAAGGTCTCGGTGGTGTCGTTCTTGACGGCGACAAACTGCTCGGCATAGTAGTTGATCCAGTCGGGATCCTCGGTGACCTTCTGGCAGAGATCCTGGAACCAGGTGATCATGCCGGCGGGGGTGCCCTTCTTG
>JAFQKL010000217.1 GCA_017396965.1 Clostridia bacterium | reverse complement strand
CCGCTGATATTGTCGATGGCAGATATACCCTTAGGAGCGGCAGCGGCGCCCGGGAGAAGAACGGCATCACCTGGATCAACAACCAGACCGGCAGCGCCATGCGGGTGGGGGCCGACAAGTTTGAGGCCGGGATCTCCTACTCCGTCGTCGTGGGTGTGACGGCGAAGGACGGCTACTCCTTCCACACCGACCTCCTCAACGCCCCCCAGATCACCGGGAGCATCAATGGCGAGCTCGTTGATGTCTCCGGACAGGATGAGTACAACGCCTACCTGACCCTCACCTTCGACGCCCTGAGCGAGGCACCGGCCGCCATCTCGACGGTCGACATCACCAATCTCGACCTGCCCGCCCTCGGCGCCAAGCCCGACTACGAGGCGACGGTGGAGGACAGCCGCGTCACCCTTTCGGGGTCGAGCGGCCTGCGCGAGAAGAACGGCATCCGCTGGCTCGAAAGCGAGAGCGGCGACGCGCTGCTGGTGGCGAGCGGTGTCTTTGAGGCGGATGTGCTGTACGAAGTGGAGTTCACCCTGAAGGCGGCCGCGGGACAGCGGTTTGCCGAGGATCTCAAGGTCTCGGTGGTCGGTGTGCCCGCCCTTGTCACCGTCAAGAGTGAGAGCGAAGCGGTCGCCACCCTCCCCTTCTCGGCTCTTGAGAAGAATGTGATCTCCTCCGCCACCCTCACCGGGGTGGACAACGGCAAGGAGGATCCCACCGGGACCGATGCCGGAAAGGTCAAGGTCTCCCCTGAGGGGATCGTTGTCAAGCAGCTGAACTGGGTTGTGGATGACGCGGCGGCGGACACGGTGGTGTTCGAGGCCTCCATCGTCCTCACAGCGCCCGCGGGCAGCCGCTTTGGCGAGAACTTCAAGGCCACGGTGGACGGCAAGGCGGCCACTGTGGTGTCGGTGGAAGACGGCGAAGCGGTGCTGAGCTTTGGCATCACCCGCAAGGCGGAGCCGATTGTCGTCTCGTTTGTGGATGTCGCGGCGAATGCCTGGTACTATCAGCCGGTGCAGTGGGCTGTCAGCGGCGGTATCACCCAGGGCACGGCGGCGGACACCTTCTCCCCCGACATGACCTGCAGCCAGGCGCACATCCTCACCTTCCTCTGGCGCGCCGTGGGCAAGCCCGCCCCGACCATCGCCAGCCCCTACAGCAACGCGGCGGTGGTTGAGACCGAATACTTCTACAGCGCCTTTGTCTGGGCCTGGGAGAAGGGTCTGATTTCCAACACGGCGCTGGATCCTCACGCGCCCTGCAGCCGCAGCGACGTGGTGAGCTATCTCTGGAAGCTCGACGGCAGCCCCGCTGCGGGCAACGCCTCCTTTGACGACGTTCCCGCCTCGGCCGCCTATGCGCAGGCAGTGGCGTGGGCCGTGGCAAATGAGGTCACCGCCGGCACAAGCGACACCACCTTCAGCCCGGATGCCACCTGCACCCGTGGCCAGATCGTCACCTTCCTGTGGCGCTATCTGAAGTAAGTCCGCACGGCGGATCACCGGCTGCGAGTGGAAGATTGCGGCCGGCAAAACAATCGACGGCAGGGTCTCAACTGAGACCCTGCCGTCGATTGTTTTTCGGCGGAAATCCGGCTTATATCGTGAGCAGCGGGCTGCGGTAAATCTCCTCCACCGCAATCCCGTACAGCTCGCTCCAGCGGGCAAATACCTTGCGGTACACCGCCACATTTTTCTCATTGGGATAGAACACCTTGTCAATATGCACGCACCGGTCGATCGCCTCATGGACGTCGGTAAAGAGCCCGGCACCGATGCCGGCGCAGATGGCGGCACCAAGACAGCCCAGCTCCGCTTCCGACGTCAGCTCCACCGGCTTGTCCAGCACATCGGCGAACATCTGGCACCACCGCTCACTCTTCGCCACACCGCCGCACAGACGGACGTGGCGGATCTCGCCGGCCAGCTGCTCATTCATGAGCAGCACCTCCTTCATCTCGAAGCAGATCCCTTCCAGGACCGCCTGCGCGATGTCGGCCTTTTTCGTTCCAAGGCCGATGCCGAAAAAGGTGCCTCTGGCGTTCTCGTTTTTGCGCCTGGTATGCGCGCCCTGGAAGCAGGTCAGCGCCAGCACGCCGTTGGCACCCGGGCTGGACTGGGCCGCGGTGCGTGTGATGATGTCGTAAGGATCGACCCCCATGAGTTTGCCGGTGGCGATCTCCATCGAGCAGAGCTCATCGCGGAACCAGCGGAAGGCGGAGGCGCCGGTGTTGGTCATGATGTAGTACTGCCAGTTGCCCAGCCCCGGATTGCTGCGCACGGTGATGCGGCGGTTCTCCCGGTCCGGCTCCATGCGGTCGGAAACCAGAATCGAGACCCCTGCGGTGCCCATGATCAGCACCTGGGTGCCCGCGTCCTTGGCCCCGGCGCCGAGGGCGCAGCAGTTGGTGTCCAGCCCGCCCAGGCAGACCTTGCAGCCCAGCGGCAGGCCGGTTTTCTGCGCAATATAAGGGGAGCTGACCTGGCCGACGATCCGGCCCGGTGTGTGGACGATCTCCGGCAGCATCGAACGATCGAGGTGGTAGACCTCCATCAGCCTCGGATCCCATTCGCAGTCCGTCATCCGCGCCATGCTGAGAAAATTGGCACTGCCCTCGTCGATGTAATAGCCGTCGGCGCCGTACTGACGGAGGAAATAGTCCTGGTGGGAGCAGATGCGCCGCACCTTTTTCCAGAGTCCCGGCTCGTTCTCCTGCAGCCAGTTGAGCACCGGGATGTTGTAGGTGCCGTATTCCATGCCGCTGAGGGCCCAGTATTCCTCCGTGTCCACCCGCTCCCGGAAGGCATCGAGCGACTCCACATGGCGCAGATCCTGCCAGCCGATGGTTCTCCTGCGCACCGGGTTCTCCTCTTCATCGAGCAGCACCATGGTGATGCCCTGGTTGGAGTGGCTGACGCCGACAATCTGCTGCGGATCAATGCCGGACTTGTCAATCGCCTCCTTGCAGGCGGAAAAGACATTCTCCGTGATCTCCTCGATATCCTGCTCCACCCAGCCGGGGTACGGGTAATAACTCTTGTATTCTCTGGAGGCCAGAGAAACCAGCCGGCCGGTTTCGTCAAAGAGACAGGCCTTGCAGCCGGTGGTCCCCTCATCAATGCCGACAATATATCTCATCTTCGTCCTTCTCCTTTTTCTTTTGCTGCTCAAGCAGCAGACAACCCTCAATGATCTCAAGATCCTCTTTTGTGGTGACGTGCAGCTTGTTTTTGGCTGTGTCCATCGACAGGTGGATCGTCTCTCCCATCGCGAGGAACAGTGTGGGCGCGTAGGCGGCGCTGTCCGTCTCGATGCCCTGCTCGTAGGCCGCTTGGTAGAGGCGGTGGAAGGTGCCGAAGGGGGCGGTCCAGGGGAGGTTTAAGGTCTTGTGGACCTCTTTTCTCTGGATAGAGCGACAGCAAAGACCGTCCTCGGTGGTGGCCAGATTGTAGATGCACTGCATTCCGGCGAAGGCGTTGCCGTAAGTGCGGCAGACGCGCAGCGAATCGGCGAGGATCTCGTCGGTGACAAAGAGGCTGGTGCTCATGCCGAAGATGAGAATGTCGTCTTCGGCGCAGATCCCCTCCAGGTGAAAGATGCCGTTTTTGATCGACTCCTGGCAGCTGCTCCCGCCCGGGGTGATCCATTTGAGCTTGCTGATTCCGTACTGTGCGGCGTATTCCCAGGTTTTTTCGATGTAGTCGGCCACACTGACCACCTCAATGGCGTCGATCAGGGGGGAGCGCTCGTAGAGCTCCAGCGTCCACACCAGCAGCGGCTTGCCCAGCACCTCGACATACTGCTTGGGAATCTCCGCCCCCAGGCGGTTTCCGGTTCCGCCGGCGAGGATGACGGCGATGTTCAAAGACACACACTTCCTTCCTGATTTCCCGGTGATTCCAGGCCAAACAGCTGCTCCAGCCGCTGCACAATCTCCTCCGGCCGCTCCGCGCCGTCGTTTTGCACCACCACATCGGGGTGCTGCGGCTCCTCAAAGGGCAGGTCGACGCCGACGACGTTGACCCCGCCGGTGTACAGCCCCTTCTGATTGCGCTTTCGCAGGGTTTCCTTTGTCACTTTGATATAGATTTCGCGGTAGTTTTCAATCTGCTCCCGGTTCCATTCCCGCACCTCGGCATACATCGAGATGCTGCAGATCACCACATCAATTCCCTGATCGGTGAGCATCTTGCTGAGCCGGAAGGCGCGTTTGGCGGCGCGGCAGCGGTCCTCGTTGGTATAGCCGATGTCCTCGCAGAAGACGGGACGGATCAGGTCGCCGTCGAGCAGGATGACATTTTGTTTTCTCGCCTTGAGACGGCGGTGGAACAATCCGCCGATGGTGGTCTTGCCGGCCCCGGAGAGGCCGGTGAAGAAGTAGACGGTGCCTTTTTGAATGTCCATATGTACAGCTCCTTCTTCCGGTTGGTTTTAGTGATAAAGCGGCTGCTCGAGGAGGGCGGGGTCGAGCTGGAGGAGGGGCATCATGCGTAAGGGCTGGCCGTTTTTGTTGACGAAGCGCAGCTGGTTGTTCAGGAGAATCAGACCGTTTCTCAGTCGATTACGGTTGAAGGCGGCGATATGCTTTTGGGTGAAGATGTCGCGCACCTTTTCTGCCACATCACCTTCCACCTCCTGCCCGTCCTTTTTCATCTTGACCTGGCCCTGCTCATAGAGCTTCCGATAGGTCTCGAAGGAATACTGATTGATCTTGTCAAAGTTGGCGATCAGCTCTGCCAGCTTGTTGCCGTCCACCGGCGCGCCGTCGTAGTACTTGAAATCGTAGCCGTAGTACTGATAGGCATCGCGGAGGAAGTATTCGAGATAATACCGCTCGCTGTCGTTAGCGTAATCGTCATAGGTGCGGTAGACGGCGGCGGTGGAAAAGCCAATGTCGTTGCCCTCGTAGGACTCTGCGTCCCTCTTTCCAAAGACGGAGCAGTAGGTCATACTCTCGGTATAGGGAATGTCCAGAAAGGCGGCCAGAGCGGTGAAGGTGGCTTTGGGGTTGAGCTTGCCGTCTTCAAAGCGAACGAGAACACTGTCCTGATAGAGGCGGTCCTGCGGATCGATCATGAAGCTGCGGTTGAGGACGCGCTGGCTGATGCCGTCCGGCACCACACCGATCTTTCCCGCCTCTTCAAAGACCTCATCGCGGTTCAGGGCAGCTGTGTGCATGAAGCGGATCGTCGCTCCGTAGCTGGTGGTGAAGCGACGCAGGGGGGTGAAGGTTTTGATGTATTTGAACTCGCGAAAAGGAGCGAAGTTCTTTACTTCATCATAGTTCTTGGATTCCAGAACCGCGCGTTCCTTCTCATCGGTATGGACTTCGTAGATCACATTGTGGAAATGCGGTTGGAAAAACACCGCCGGCACAATGCGGGCATTTTGATCCTGTGTGCCGAGGATGCGTTTTTCGGTGAGAAACATGGCGACAAGAATGTCCTTGTCGGTGCGGTTTTCCTTAAGCAGAAACAGCTCAGTCGCCAGATCCGGACGCTTCCAGGGCTCCATCAGAATTTTGGCCTGCTCCAGTGTTTTCACGGAGTCGAGATAGCCGCGATACTGCGCGATCGACTCCTTTGTCTTATCCATCATCACAGACGGCATACAGATCAGGTTGGGATGCGCATCCAGCACCTCATTGAAGAAGTCGCCGCCGTTGTGGGAGGAGAGCTGGGTGTGCCAGATGATCTTGTGTACTTCGCGGATGCCCACCGGCTTGACGGTGTACTGGCTGTAGTCAATCCCAAACCGCTCCTTGAAATCGATGGGGTACCGGGCGATCTCGTCGCCGATGAGGAAGACGAACTTTTTCTCCTCCAGCAGCGGACGCAGATCCAGCACCTGCAGATGGGAGCAGAAGGCGCCCCAATCGGTATATTGCAGATAGATATGATTCTCCCGCGCCACCCACTCGCTCTTGCGGACGTTGTCGTTTAGGTACTCCAGCTCATACTGGGAGAAGATGTCGGCGGCGAGGATCGGGTTTTCAAGATCTTTGAAAAAGTGGTGAGCGATCACAGGGTGGCGGGGTTTGTAGTAATCGTCAAACCGTGCGCCGTCCAAGTGAAACGGCAGATAGTCGTTGTCCGAAAAGGGGAAGAAGCGGATGGGGAGGTCGTCGAAGGCGGGGAAGTCTTTGCGGAAGAGGTAGGGGTATTTGCTGAGCAGCCTGCAGTTTTTCTCGTAGCGGGATTTGAACTGCTTTACGTTGGGGGCTAAAAAGGCGCGGATCATGATGTCGAGACACTCCTAGCGGTAGTGTCCGGCGTTGTAGAGCTCGAGGAAGGCGGTGTAGGAGATGCGGTAGTTGCCACCGTTTTGCAGGATGTAGATGGCGGCCTCCAGTTTGATCTCGGGCTGCGCCTCTTCGAGCTGGTGAAGGACGAGGGCGTAGGCCTCAATGGCCTTTTCAGTTTGCCCGAGCTGGGCCAGACGGCGGGCGATTTCAAGGGCTTTCATCAGGCAGGGACTCCTTTCCGTGTCAAGTGGAAAAGGGGCGGGCTTTCGCCCGCCCCTTTGAGAGTTGTGCTTTGAAACCGGGGGTCAAACTGCTTACTGGAGCAGCTGCAGGACGCCCTGCGGAACAGCATTGGCCTGAGCCAGCATCGCCTGAGCGGACTGGATGAGGATGTTGTTCTTGGTGTAGGCCATCATCTCGTCGGCCACGTCGGTGTCGCGGATGGTGGACTCGGCGTCGGTGATGTTCTCTTCCATGACGGAGAGGTTGTTGGCGGTGTGCTCCAAGCGGTTCTGGGTGGCGCCCAGGGTACCTCTGGTCATCGAGACGCTGTTGATGGCAGCCTTGATCT
>JAFQKL010000216.1 GCA_017396965.1 Clostridia bacterium | reverse complement strand
CCCTGCGGCACAGCATTCGCCTGGGCGAGCATCGCCTGGGCGGACTGAATGAGGATGTTGTTCTTGGTGTAAGCCATCATCTCGTCGGCGACGTCGGTGTCGCGGATGGTGGACTCGGCATCCTGGATGTTCTCTTCCATGACGGAGAGGTTGTTGGCGGTGTGCTCTAAGCGGTTCTGGGTGGCGCCGAGGGTACCTCTGGTCATCGAGACCGAGTTGATCGCATTTTTAATGACGTTAACAGCAGCAGCGGCGCTATCCTGATCGAGAATGCTAATTTCTGCAATACCAAGCGCATCGGTGTGAATGTCCTCAACGGCAACCTTCAGCTGATTCCACGGATCAGAAGTATCGCCAATCTGGAGGGTCAAACCACCGCCAGTAATCGCAGGAATCACGCCGTTCGCATTTGCATAAACGATGAGCTTGTCAGTTCCCTGAACCTCGGATGCAATACCGTCGGCCTCCAGCTTGGTTTTAAGGTTTGTCAGCGTTTCAGCCGCAGTAGTTCCGATGACAACCTGTCCGTCGCCCTCACCAAAGGTGTAGGTTTTTTCACCAATCGTCAGAGAATTCCCCTCGAGAATTTTGCTGTTGTCCGCAACGGTCAAGGAGGTACCCTGAGCAGTGCCAGGAGTCTTGGCAGAGAACAAGGCCTTCAGATCAGCTTCTTTGTACTCATTGGTATTACCAACCTTCTGGTCGATATGCAGGGTGGTGGCATCTTTCGACTCAATATCAAAGTTGGTAGTCTTGTACTTAGAAAGCTCATCAATCGCAGCTTCAATCTGCTTGTCTGCAGCAAAATCGCTGACATCAATCAGTTGTTCCCCATCAGCAGCCTCAACAGTGCTGTCCTCTTTGGTCTTGAAAACAAACGTCTTCCCATCAATAGTCAGCTTATTGCCATCGGCAACCAGTGTTGCATCAACGGTAAGATCGATACCAGCACGAGCATTCAGCGTTTCAGCCTTGGCCTGGACAACATCCATGGTGTTATGCTGAATGTCACCAGTCGCAGTAGCACCGGTGCCAGCAGTCCCGGTGTAAGTCACAGCACTACCCAACAGACCATTCAGTGCAGTTGCCTGATCAGCAGTATATTTATCTGTTGTAGCAGGAGTGGTACTGGCATTCATACCAGCATAAGTAAATTTCAGCCCAGTGGTACCGCTTGCTTCCACCTTGAACTCGAAGTCACCGATTTTTACGTTCCCGGCAGTCTTACCCTTGGAGGTCCAGGCGCCTGCATTGGCCAGAATGGCATCGCGAATCCCTTCCGTGGTCTTAGCATCGGTTCCCAGATCAGCGGCGGTTTCCATGGTGGCACCAGCAACTACAATCTTTGCGGAATTATTACCACCGGTAGCTGCCGAAAGAGCCACATCACCAAGATCGATAGTGAAAGACGGAGCAGCCTGAGTATTGCCGAGAGTTGTTTCATGAGCAGTATCGCCCGCAACAGTTCCCAGCGCCAAAGTGATGTCAGTATTGCCGGCAGCAGCGACAGCCCCGGGATCACCAATGGTGAAGGCGGCCTCGTTCAGACCAAGGGAGCCATCGAGCAGCTTGATACCGTTGAAGTTGGCGCTATCTGCAATACGATTGATCTCAGAGCGGAGCGAGTCAACTTCTTTCTGCAGGTTGGCGCGGTCGACTTCGTTGTCATAAGTACCGTTGGCGGACTGGGTGGCGAGGTAGACCATACGGTTGAGCATGTCCTGGACTTCCTGCATGGCACCCTCAGCGGTCTTGACGAGGGAGATGCCGTCCTTGACGTTCTTCTGAGCAGCGTCCAGACCGGTGATCTGAGCGCGCATCTTTTCGGAGATGGCGAGACCCGCAGCGTCATCGCCCGCGCGGTTGATTCTGTAGCCGGAAGACAGCTTCTCAAGATTCTTGGAGAGCATCCCGACGTTGTTGTTGTAGTTGCGATAGGCGTTCATCGCCATGATATTGTGCTGAATACGCATAAAAAATAAACTCCTTTTCTCAAGGCACGGACGATTCCTTCCGTCCGTCATGAGGGAGGGCCCTCGTCGGGGAGCCTCCCCGGGGGATGATGCTGCCTTGACCCGCGTACCGGCCGGTGTTAGCAGGGACAGCATGTTTGTATTTCACCGGCTTGCGCGGGCCGGGTGAAACCTGTGTAAAACAGCCAAGATGCGGCTTCACACTCCTTGTGAGGCCCCATCCGGGTGACGGGGCAGCGGCTGCGACTCCTTCGCTTCCGTCTGCCCTCATTTTCTTCATCGGCGGGTTGGTGGAAAAAATAAGAGGCCGTGCGAAATTTTTCCGCACGGCCTCTGGTGGATGGGTGGATCGTTTGGGGAGACGGGGTGACCGCCCCCCTTTGTCGCCCGGTCGCGTTGACGCGGGAGGCGGCCCCGTCGCGCCGGTGCAGGGGCTGCCTTTGCCGACGGCGGCGGCGCGGTGTGTGCAAATTTAACGGATGAAATTCGTCCACACCCGCGGCTCCGGGACGGGCAGGGCCACGCCGGCGGCCTTGCCGGCCTCGATGCAGCGCAGCAGCCAGGCCATGTTGTCGCCCAGGCGGCGCATCACCAGCAGGCCCTCCAGATCCTGCTCCACCTGGGCGGCGTTGCCGCCGTGGACCATCGCCCAGTAGCAGGAGCTGACGAGGGGCATATTGGAAATGGTGAAATACTTGGTCAGCGCGTCGAGGCTGGCGGTGGTGCCGGCGCGGCGGGCGGAGACGACGGCGGCGCCGGGCTTGTTGGCCATCGTGCCGCCGGCGGCGTAGAACATCCGATCGAGGAAGGAGAGCATCGCCCCGGCGGGGGAGGCGTAGTGGACGGGGGCGCCGACCACCAGCGCGTCGCACTGCTGCATCCTGTCAATCGCCTCGTTGACCTTGTCTTCCCCGAAGACACAGCGGCCGGTGGCCGAGCAGCCGCCGCAGGCGGAGCAGCCGCGGACGTCGCCCGCGCCGATCCAGAGCAGCTCCGTCTCGATGCCGTTCTTTTCCAGCGCCCCCGCCACCTCGGTGAGCGCGCGCCAGGTGCAGCCCTGCTCGTGGGGGCTGCCGTTGATCAGTAACACTTTCATTTCGGTTCCCTCCTGTGCAAAATTACAATTTGTAATTATATCGTTCTGATTATGTATATCTTTCGAGCTTTGCCGCTATGCCGCATATTCACTGCCGCGCAGGGGGCGACAGGCGTCTTTCCTGCAAAAACATACACGGATTTGTCCACAGTATGCGTACAAAAAGGGGAAGCCCCACAGCCCTGGACTTCCCCGAAACGGTCTTCCTTACTTCTCCTCCGCCAGCTTGGCCAGCTCGTTGCGGCAGCGGGAGCAGATCTGCTTGCCCTTGTACTCCTGCAGGCCCTTGGTGTTGGCGCAGAAGGTGCAGTGGGTTTCGTACTTCTTGAGCACAATGCTATCGCCGTCACTAAAGATCTCGACAGCGTCGCGAGGGGCGATGCCCAGCGTATTTCTTAGTTCGATGGGCAAAACGATGCGGCCGAGTTCATCGACCTTGCGGACAATCCCTGTGGACTTCATAAGTAACATTCTCCCTTCGGGGTGAGGCCTGGCCTCGTTTTGTTGATGCGCACGGGCCGAGCGGCGCCGGGCGGGGGGAAAGATCTTTGGGTGAGAGTTGCAGGTTTCGGTTCCACCTTTTCACAGCCCGGCGGGATTCCCCGCCTCTCTCGACCTTTCTGACTATTATTTTACAGGAACAGCTATAAAATGTCAATGGTGAATATTCCTAAATTCTCCCGAGCGCGCATAAAATATTGGGCGGAAATGAACAAGGCTGCGAATTTGTAACAGGTCGGCTTGTCGAATACTGTCGAAAAAGTGAAATGGAGGGGTGCTTATGATGGATCGGATGTGGGCGGGGATGGTGCTGGTGTCGTGTGCGGCGGGACTGCTGGGGGGACGGGGGGAGGCCCTGTCGACGGCGATTTTCGACGGCTGTGAGCGGGCGCTCAGCATGACGATGACGATGCTGGGAGTTGCCGGATTCTGGAACGGACTGATGGCGATTGCGCGGGAGAGCGGGGCGCTGGGGCGGTTTTCGCGCTGTCTTTCGCCGCTGATCCGGCGGCTGTTTCCCTCGGTGCGGCGGGGGAGCGAGGCGGAGGAGGCGATTGCGGCGGGGCTGACGGCGGAGATTTTCGGCATCGCCGGGGCCTCGACGCCGCTGGGGCTTAAGGCGATGGAGCTGCTGGCGCGGGAGGCGCCCCAGGGGGTGGCGAGCCGCGACATGATGACGCTGGTGCTGCTCAACACCGCCTCGGTGCAGGTGGTACCGGCGACGGTGGTGGCCATCCGCCGGGCGGCGGGGTCGGCGGCGCCGTTTGCCATCATGCCGGCGGTGTGGCTGACCTCGCTGCTGACGCTGGCGGTGGGGCTGGGGGCGCTTTGGCTGCTGTGCCGGCTGGAGCGGATGTGTCGGGG
>JAFQKL010000215.1 GCA_017396965.1 Clostridia bacterium | reverse complement strand
TGTTCCGCAAGCTGCAGGCGCTGCAGTTTGTCCATGAGCACGGCGATCAGGTCTGCCCCGCCAAGTGGCAGCCCGGCGCCGAGACCTTAAAGCCCAGCCTCGACCTGGTCGGCGAGCTGTAAGCCCGTTCTTTCGTCAAACCGCGGCGCCGGGGTTCCGGCGCCGCTTCCTATGTCGGCGACAGTTGCATGGCAGCGCAGCCGACAGGGTCCGCACACCCCCGCCGCCCGGCGTTGTACGCACGAGGTCGGCGGGGGTCTTGAGAGAATGAGAGAAAAAGGAGACAAATATATGAAAGATCTTTACGATGTCGTCATTGTCGGCGGCGGCCCGGCCGGCCTCACGGCGGCGCTGTACCTCGCCCGCGCAAAATACCGCGTGGTGGTGGTGGAAAAGGAGCAGTTCGGCGGTCAGATCACCATCACCCATGAGGTGGTCAACTACCCCGGCGTCGCCCGCACCAGCGGCGCGGAGCTGACCGGGACGATGCGCAGGCAGGCCGAGAGCTTCGGCGCCGAGTTTCTGCTCGCCGGGGTGACGCGGCTGGAGCTGGAGGGGGATGTGAAAACCGTCCACACCGACCGCGGCGCGCTGCGCTGCTTCGGCGTGCTGCTGGCCACCGGCGCCCGTCCGCGGATGATCGGCTTCCCCGGTGAGGAGGAGTTCCGCGGCCGCGGCGTGGCCTACTGCGCCACCTGCGACGGCGAGTTCTTCACCGGCCGCGAGGTGTTCGTGATCGGCGGCGGCTTCGCAGCGGCGGAGGAGGCGGTGTTCCTCACCCGCTATGCCAGCCACGTCACCATCCTCATCCGCGCAGAGGATTTCACCTGCGCCCGCGCCGTGGCCGACGCGGCGCGCCATCACCCCAAGATCACCGTACTCACCGAAACCGAGGTGGAGGAGGTGCGCGGTGACAGCGTGCTGCGCTCGATCCGCTACCGCAACAGAAAAACCGGCGAGGTGACCGAATACCGCCCGGCGGACGGTGGCAACCTCGGCGTCTTCGTCTTCGCCGGCTACGCCCCGGCGACCGAGCTGCTCCGCGGGCTTGCCGAGCTGACGGAGGAGGGCTATGTCGTCACCGACCGCAGTCTGCAGACCACGGTGCCGGGGCTGTACGCCGCCGGCGACGTCTGCGTCAAGCCGCTGCGCCAGGTGGTGACGGCGGTGAGCGACGGCGCCCTGGCCGCCACCGAGCTGGAGAAGCTGGCCGCCTCGATGCAGGAGAAAACCGGCCTGCGGCCCGAGCCGCCGCAGCCCGTGGCAACGGAAGCGGCGGAGACGGCCGCCTCCCCCGCCCCGGCGGGCGGCAGCGCCCTCTTTGACGAGGGGATGCTCAGCCAGCTGAACACCGTCTTCTCCCGCATGGCGGCACCGCTGGTGCTGAAGCTGACCCTCGACGAGCGCCCGGTGTCCACCGAGCTGCGCGGCTATATGGAGGAGCTGGCGGCGCTGACCGACAAGCTGTCCCTCGAGATCGAACGCGGCGGCGAAGCGGAGGAGGCCCCGGTGGTGCGCGTCTGCCGTGCCGACGGCAGCCCCACCGGCCTCGCCTTCCACGGCGTCCCCGGCGGGCACGAGTTCACCTCCTTCGTCCTCGGCCTCTACAACGCCGCCGGCCCCGGCCAGAAGCTCGATGAGGCACTCAAAACCCGCATCCGCGCCCTCAACCGGCCCATCGACCTCAAGGTGCTGGTCTCCCTCTCCTGCACCATGTGCCCCGAGCTGGTCACGGCGGCGCAGCGGCTGGCGGCGGAGAACGCGCTGGTCACGGCGGAGGTCTACGACCTCAACCACTTCCCCGCCCTGCGCGACCGCTTCAACGTCATGAGCGTGCCCTGCCTGGTGGTGGACGACGGCGAGAAGATCCACTTCGGCAAGAAAAACGTCGCCGAGCTGCTGGAGCTGCTCGGCGGGTAAGCGGATCCTCTGAAATACGGTCTGTTTCCCAGGAGCGCAGTCCCCGGACTGCGCTCCTTTTTTGCTCCCTCCGCTCTCCCTCCGCTCCAACCGCCGTTTTCCCCCAAAGCGCGCACATACTATACTTAATTTGTATACTTTTAAGCACTCTTTTCGACCCCATTGAAGCCGTTTTCCTCTCTTCCCCGGAACTTTTACAAAAATAATCAAGGCTCTTTCAGCGAAAGCGCAAAAATTTCCCCCGCAAAAAATGCCAAATCTCAAATTCCTCAGTATTAAACTAAAGTATTGAGGAAATGGCACAAAAAACGGGCCGAAACATTGACAAATCAAGCTATTGCATTGAGGCACGGAAACGTGTTATACTAGTTCCAGCGAAGTTTGCGGGCGTCGGTTTCGGTCCGCTGTTCTCTCCCTGCGGATGATCGCTCCTGCAGGGAAGACAAAGCCCGGCCGCAGCCGCGCAAGAGCAAGGCGTTTTTATGACTTTACTGTAAGAGGAGGAACCGCAAAATGCCTAAGGTAGAAATCAGAAGCGAGAGCTGCAAGGCTTGCGAGTACTGCGTCGTCACCTGCCCGAACAAAGTGCTTGCAATCGGCGAGGCGAACAATTCCAAGGGATATCACTATGTTGTTCCCGCCAATCCGGATGCCTGCATCGGCTGTAAGCTGTGCGCCATTGTGTGCCCCGATGCCGCCATCGAAGTTTACAAATAAGGAGGATATGTCATGGAAAAGGTATTCATGAAGGGCTGCGAAGCGATTGCCGAAGCTGCGATTCGTGGAGGCTGCCGTTTCTTTGCCGGCTACCCCATCACCCCCCAGAACGAGATTCCCGAGTACTTTGCCAGAAGAATGCCCGAGGTTGGCGGCATCTTCCTGCAGGGCGAGTCTGAAGTCGCCTCCATCAACATGATCAACGGCGCTGCCTACGGCGGCACCCGTTCGATGACCTCCTCCTCCTCCTGCGGTATCTCGCTGAAGGCCGAGGGCGTCTCCCAGGCTGCTTCTTCCCGTCTGCCCATCGTTGTCTGCTCGGTCATGCGCGGCGGCCCCGGCGTCGGCCCGATCACCGGTTCGCAGCAGGACTACTGGCAGGCCACCAAGGCCCACGGCAACGGCGGCTACAAGATGATCGTCTTCACCCCCGAGTCCGTGCAGGAAGCCGTTGACATGACCTTCAACGCCTTCGAGTATGCCGAGAAGTACCGCAACCCCGTCATGATCCTCATCGACGGCGTCATCGGCGTCATGATGGAGCCCATCGAGCTGCCCGACATGATCAGCGACGAAGAGCTCGCCAAGAACAAGGCCGCCAAGAAGGCCGAGTACTGCATCGGCCCGCGTGATGGCCGCACCCAGAAGCACCCCGTCGAAGTCACCGATGGCGGCCCGATGGGCAAGAACCACGCCGCTTGGGAAATGTACAAGGGCTGGGCCGAGACCGAGACCGATGTCGAGCTGTACATGGTTGACGACGCGGAGCTCGTCATCTCCGCCTACGGCATCGCCGCCCGTATCGCCAAGTCCGCCATCTCCATCCTCCGTGCCGAGGGCTACAAGGTGGGTCTGGTTCGTCCGAAGCGCGTCTTCCCGTTCCCGGAGAAGGCCTTCGCCAGCCTCTGCCCCGAGAAGGTCAAGGGCATCCTGGATGTCGAAATGTCCATGCCTCCCCAGCTTGCTGAGGACGTGAATGCCGCCACCAAGGGCGCCATTCCGATGGACTACTGCCTGACCACCTACGGCGTCATCCTCAACCGTGATGACATCATCGCCAAGGCGAAAGAGATGCTGGATAAGTAAAGAAAGGGGAAGAACCATGGAAAAGATCTATACCAGACCCTCCACCATCCGTGAGGGCGCGACCAGTGGCTTCTGCCCTGGCTGCATGCACAGCACCGTACATAAGCTCGTTGCCGAAGTCATTGATGAGCTCGGCATTGCCAACAAGGTCATGACCGTCTGGGGCGTCGGCTGCTGCATCCTCGGCAGTGGCTACACCACCCATGACAGCTTCGGCTCTCCCCATGGCCGCGCCTGCGCCATGGCTTCTGCCTACAAGCGCTGCAACCCCGATGAGATCGTTTACTCCTACCAGGGCGACGGCGACCTCGCCTCCATCGGTATTGCCGAGACCATCTACGCTGCCAACCGCGGCGAGAACTTCACCGTTATCTTCATCAACAACTCCACCTACGGCATGACCGGCGGCCAGATGGCCCCCACCACCCTGGTTGGCCAGAAGGCCACCACCGCCCCCAAGGGCCGCGACCCGCAGCAGCACGGTTATCCCGTCCATGTCTGCGAGCTGCTCGCCACCCTGCAGGCTCCCGCTTACTTAGAGCGCGTCACCTGCCTGGATGCCAAGAACGTCATCAAGACCAAGGCCGCCATCAAGAAGGCTTTCCAGAACCAGATCGACGGCAAGGGCTTCTCCCTCGTTGAGATCATGTCCAACTGCCCCACCAACTGGGGTATGACTCCCCTGGAGACCCTCGAGTACATGAAGGAGCACACCCTGAAGGAGTTCCCGCTCGGCGTCTTCCGCGACAGATAAGCAGTTTTGCGCTGTCCTCCCGCCCCTTTGCGGCGGGACCCCTGCAGCCGGCGCGGTTTCAGTCCGTGTCCCGCGCAGACAAAAAATCAAGGCCCACCGCCGGCCTTAGCAACGGCGGCCCCGTAAGCGCGGCGGACAGGGGAGGGCGCGTCTCCATGCGCCCTCCTCCCGCCCGCCCTTTGGGGCGGGACTGCCCGCCGTGACGAAGCGGGTATGGAGGATATTATGGAAAGAAGTTTACTGGTTGGCGGCTTCGGCGGCCAGGGCGTTATGGTTATCGGCCAGCTCATGTGCTACACTGCCTGCGAGACCACTGATCTGCAGGTCACCTTCTTCCCCAGCTACGGCTCCGAGCAGCGCGGCGGTACCGCCAACTGC
>JAFQKL010000214.1 GCA_017396965.1 Clostridia bacterium | reverse complement strand
TGGAGGAGGCGGAACAATTTCTTTTTTGAGGCTTTTTCGCAAAAATCTCCTTGACTTAAAGTCGGCTTCAACCTTTACAATGAAGAGAGCCGCCCCGCCGGGCGGCGGAAGATCATCTGTTTTGTGTGATGCGTCAATTGTAAGGAGGAGAACCGCATGGAATATCGCAAGCTGGGTGCCACCGGGCTTTCGGTCAGCACCATCGCCTTGGGCTGTGCCTATTTTGAGAAGGCCGAGAGAGAGCATTTTCTCTCGGTGATGGACTACGCTGTGGAGAAGGGGGTCAACTTCCTCGACCTCTACTGCGCCGACCCCGTCACCCGCGACAACTACGGCGCCGCCCTCAAGGGCCGCCGCGAGAAATTCGTCATCCAGGGCCACGTCGGCAGCGCCTGGGTGGATGAGCAGTATCTGCGCACCCGCGACCTCACCCTCGCCAAGCCCTCCTTTGAAGACCTGCTCACCCGCCTCGGCACCGATTATCTCGATGTCGGCATGATCCACTACTGCGACAGCGAGGCCGACTGGAAGGAGATCACCGAGGGCGGCTTCCTCGACTGGTGTCTCGAGCTGAAAAAAGAGGGCCGCATCCGCCACATCGGCCTCAGCAGCCACAATCCCGACATCGCCATCAAAGCGGTGGAGACCGGCCACATCGAGGTGCTGATGTTCTCCGTCAACCCCTGCTACGATATGCAGCCGGGCGACGAGGATCTGGAAAAGCTCTGGGCCGCCGACTCCTACGCCGGCGAGCTGCACAACCAGAACGCCGACCGCAAGCGGCTGTATGAGCTGTGCGAGAGCAGGGGCGTGGGCATCGACGTGATGAAGGCCTACGGCGGCGGCGACCTCTTAAGCGAGGAGCTCTCCCCCTTCGGCAAGGCCTTCACCCCCGTGCAGTGCCTGCACTACTGCCTCACCCGCCCCGCCGTCTCCGCCATCATGTGCGGCGTCAAGGACATCGCCCAGCTCGACGAGGCCCTGGCCTGGCTGACCGCCACCGAGGAGCAGCGCGACTACTCCGGCGTGCTCTCGGGCCTCGACCGCTTCACCTTCTCCGGCCACTGCCTCTACTGCGGCCACTGCGCCCCCTGCCCGGTGGGCATCGATGTGGCCTCGGTGACCAAGTACTTAAACCTCTGCCTGGCGCAGGGCACCGTGCCCACCACCGAGCGCAGCCACTATGAGCTGCTCGCCCACCACGGCGGCGAGTGCATCGGCTGCGGCGCCTGCGAGAGCCGCTGCCCCTTTGGCGTGTCGATCATGGAGAATATGAAGAAGGCCGCTGAGGTGTTTGGAAAGTAGGAGGGGTTTCGGCGAAGGGATCTGTGGCTGCGGAAACTCCGGCTGCGATCTCATCGGCGGTGTCTCCGGTGCCTCTTTGGATCTCTTGATGTTTTGGATCTCTTTCGCAAGAGAAATCAGGCGCCCCGCCTGCTGTGTGCAGGTGGGGCGCTTTCGTGTGTCAAGATTAAAGAAGGAACGCTTTGCGGGGGGCTTCGCTTCCGTTTTTCCGATGTGTAAGCACCCCCCGTTTCCCTGGGGAAACGGGGGGTGCTGCATGGTGGAGGTGAGGGGAATCGAACCCCTGTCCGAAAGTCCATCCACGGGAGTTTCTACAAGCTTAGCCGCGTATTTGGGATTCCCCTGATGGAGCCGCCAGGCGGCAGGCTGCTCCCTTCGGTAGCTTCATTGTTCATGGGCGGGGCAAAGCTTACCCGCCGCACGTGCACCACTCGACGACGCCCGGCTCCCGGGCCGTGGTCCTCCCGGGGCGGACGGCGGCCTAGTTAGGCCGCGAGAGCAACGTTAGTGTTGTTCTTTCATTTATAGGTTGCGATGTTTAACGAGTCCTCGCAACTCGGCTTGCTTCTCCCGATTCAAAACCCCCGTCGAAACCATTGCACCCCCGTGTGTGGGCCGCAGGTCGCAGGTCGCAGGCTGCAGGCCATAGATTGGAGATTCCGGATGTGGTCAAAAAACTCTCAATAGAAAAACCCTCAACAGGAAAACCCTCAATGAAACTCCAAAAATGAAGTTTTAGCCCCCCCCTCGCGCTTGCACTCCCCAAAGGGCGCCCTGCCGGAGAGAGACGGCGGCGAATGCCCCGCGCCATCCCGCCTTCATGAAGCTTCATGACGACGCTCAGTCGCGGTAGGAGCGCTGCTTCATCGCCCGGTCGATCTCGCGCTTGGCGTCGCGCTCGGCCATGGCGTCGCGCTTGTCGTGGCGGCGCTTGCCCTTGCAGAGGCCGAGCTCCACCTTGACCTTGCCGTTCTTAAAGTAGAGAGAAAGAGGAATCAGGGACATTCCGTCCTGCTTCACAAGGCCGTACAGCCGCATGATCTCGCGTTTGTGCATCAGCAACACCCGCTTGCGCAGGGGGTCGCGGTTGAAGATGTTGCCCTGCTCGTAGGGGCTGATGTGCATCCCGACCACCACCAGCTGCCCGTCCTCCACCGTGCAAAAGCAGTCCTTGAGATTCACTCTGCCTGCGCGGATGGACTTGACCTCGGTGCCGGCAAGCGAGATGCCGGCTTCGTAGCGTTCTTCGACAAAATAGTCGTGAAACGCCTTTTTGTTCTGCGCGATGGTTTTGGTTCCCTTTTCACGGGGCATGGCCGACACCTCCCTTCCGCTTTCTCACAGAGGATATTTTACCGCAAAGCGCCGCCCTTGTAAAGAGGTCGGCGGCAGACGTAACCGAAATGTAACATTTGCAGCCCCGGGGCGGTGTGGCGGGAAACAGGCGCTTTCCCCTGTCCTGATGAGATGTTATAATAAAAGAAAAACAAGCCGGCGCGCCGGCCGAGGAGGTTTTCGGATGAAGCTGATCCATCTCTCCGACCTGCATCTGGGCAAGCGGGTCCACGAATTCTCCCTGCTGGAAGACCAGATTGACATTCTCGACAAGATCCTCGCCGTCGTCGATGACGAGCGGCCCGAGGCGGTGGTGATCGCGGGCGACATCTACGACAAGGCCGTCCCCCCCGCCGAGGCGGTGACGGTGTTTGACGAGTTTCTCTGCCGTCTGGCGGCGCGGCGGCTGCAGGTGTTTGTCCTGAGCGGCAACCACGATTCGCCGGAGCGGATCGCCTTCGGCGGACGGCTGATGGAGGGGAGCGGCATCCACCTCTCCCCGGTCTACAGCGGCCGCCTCGAGCCGGTGGTGCTGGAGGACGCCTTCGGCCCCGTCGCCTTTTATCAGCTGCCCTTCGTGCGCCCCGCCCATGTGCGCCGCTACTTCCCGGAGGCGGAGATCGGCTCTTACAGCGACGCCCTGCGCGTCGCCCTCGCCGAAGCCGCCGCCGACGATACGCCGCGCAAGGTGCTGGTGACCCATCAGTTTGTCACCGGCGCCGCCCGCAGCGAGTCGGAGGAGATCTCGGTGGGGGGGAGCGACAATGTCGACGCCGCGGTGTTCGATCCCTTTGACTATGTGGCCCTCGGGCATCTGCACCGGCCGCAGAATGTCGGCAGGGAGGGGCTGCGCTACTGCGGCACGCCGCTCAAATACTCCTTCTCGGAGGTCGATCACCAAAAGTCGGTGACGGTGGCGGAGCTGGGGGAGAAGGGCCGCCTTGCGGTGCGCACCGTGCCGCTTTCTCCGCTGCGGGAGATGGAGCTGCTGCGCGGCAGCTTTTTGCAGCTGACCGACCCCGTCTTCGTCGCCGCCAGAGCGCGGGACAGCTTTTATCACATCACCCTCACCGACGAGGAGGAGATCCCCTTCGCCCTGGGGCGGCTGCGGCAGAGCTACCCCAATCTGATGCGGCTTGCCTACGACAACCGCCGCACCCGGGCGGTTTCCGCCGTCGGGCAGGCGACGGCGGTGGAGCGGCGGTCGCCGATTGAGCTGTTTGACGAGCTGTATGAAAAACAAAACGGTCAGGCGATGAGCGAGGAGCAGCGAAGCTATCTGCTCGGCCTGATCGGCGAGATCTGGGAGGGAGAGGCATGAGACCGGTCAAACTGAAGCTTTCGGCCTTCGGGCCCTATGCGGGCACACTGGAGCTGGACATGGCGCGCCTCGGCGAGCGCGGGCTTTATCTCATCACCGGCGACACGGGGGCCGGCAAGACCACCCTCTTCGACGCCATCACCTTCGCCCTCTACGGCGAGGCGAGCGGCCGGGTGCGCGAGGCCTCCACCCTGCGCTCCCAATACGCCGCGGCCGACACCCCCACCGAGGTGGAGCTGACCTTCGAGCTTCGCGGCAAATGCTACACCGTCCGCCGCAACCCCGAGTACCTGCGCCCCGCCAGGCGCGGCAGCGGCATGACGCTGCACCGGGCGGACGCCACCCTCATCCGGCCGGACAGCAGCGTGGTCACCAAGGTGCGCGAGGTAGACCGGGCGGTGCGGGAGCTGCTGGGGGTGGACCGGGAGCAGTTTTCCCAGATCGCCATGATCGCGCAGGGGGACTTCCGCGAGCTGCTGTTCGCCGGCACCGCCAAGCGGCAGGAGATCTTTCGCGAGCTGTTTCGCACCGGGCGGTTTCAGCAGCTGCAGGAGCGGCTCAAGGCCGATCTCGCGGCGCGGACGGCGCAGCGGACGGCGGCGGCGGGCAGTCTCAACCTGTCCATCGCCGGGGTGCGCTGCGCGGAGGACTCCCCGGCGGCGGAGCGTCTCGCCGGGCTGAAGCGCCTTGCGGAGACAAAGGACGCGCCGGTGCCGGCGGAGGAGGCGCTGCTGCTGCTGCTCGAGCTGATCGCGGAGGACGACACGGCGGCGCGGGCGCTGGCGGCGGCCGGAGAGCAGCTCGACCGTCAGCTGGCGGCGGTGGACGCGCGGCTCGGAAAGGCCGAGCAGCAGGAGCAGGCGCGGGCGGCGCTGAAGCGGGCGGAGCTGGAGCGGGCGGCGCGGCGGGAGAGCCGTGTGCAGCTGGCGGCGCGGTTTGAGGCCGAGCAGGCGCTGGCCCCGCAGCGGGAGGCGCTGGATCGGGAGAGCGCGGCGCTCACGGCGCAGCTGCCGCTCTACGAACGGCTGGAGGAGCGGACGAAAGAGCTTTGGGAGGCACAGCAGCAGCTGTCCCGTGACACGGCGGAGAGCGACAGGGAAAGCGGCAGGCTTGCGACGCAGGGCGAGGAGCTGGAGCGTCAGCGGGCACGGCGGCGGGCGCTGGAGGACGCGGGGCAGCAGCGGGAGCGGCTGGTGCGCGAGCGGGAGGCGCTGGAGCGGCGGCAGGAGGTGCTGCTGTCGCTGATGCGGGAGCATCGGCGCCGTCAGGCGCTGCGCAGGCAGGTCCGGGAGGCGCAGCAGACCTACCGCACCTCGGCCACGGCCGCCGGCGAGCGTCATGCCGCCTGGCAAGCAGCCCACCGCGCCTTTCTCGACGGGCAGGCGGGGCTGCTGGCCGCCACCCTGCAGCCCGGTCAACCCTGCCCCGTCTGCGGCTCCCCCCACCATCCCCGCATCGCCGCGGCGACGCAGGCGACCCCCACCCGCGAGGCGCTGGATCAGGCCCGCAACCTCTTCGAGGAGGCCGACCGGCGGGCCCAGGCGGACAGCGTCGCCGCCGGCGAGCGGAAGGGGCAGCTGGAGGCGCTGGAGACGGCGCTGCAGCAGCTGCTGGATGTCCACATGGACGGCATCGCCATCCAGGACTCCCCCATGCCCATCAAGGAGGCGGCCGACGAGGTGGAGCGGGAGCTGGCGGCGAGGATTGCCGCCATCGCGCAGGAGGACCGCCGGATTGCCGAGCGGGAGGCGCTCGACCGCAGTCTGCCGCAGGCCGAGCAGGCGCTGACCGCCCTGCAGGAGCGGCTGACCGCGCTGCGGGGGCGCATCGCCACCGGGGAGGCGCTGGCGGAGGGGCTGACCCGTCAGCGGCAGGAGCTGCGAGGGCAATTGGCCTTCGACAGCCGCGCGGCGGCAGAGGAGCAGCTGCAGTCACTGGCAAAGCGGCGCCGCCGTGCGGCAGAGGCGCTGGAGGAGGCCAGAGAGGCGCTTTCGGCCTGCGACAGGGAGATCGCGGCGCTGGACGGCACCATCCTTCCGCTTTCGCAGCAGCTGGAGCAGGCGGAGGAGATCGACCTGGAAGCCGAGCGTCAACAGCGGCAGACGCTGGCCGCAGAGCGCCTGCAGCTGCGGGAGGCAGAGCAGCGTCTGCACACGCGGCTGGAGACCAACCGCCTGGCGCTGGAGGGGGTGACAAAGCAGGCCGGGGAGCTGGAGGCGCTCGACCGGCAGCTCACGCTGGTGGGGGCGCTGTCCGCCACCGCCAACGGGCGGGTGAGCGGCAAGGAGAGGATCATGCTGGAGACCTATATCCAGATGACCTGGTTCGACCGCATCCTCGAGCGCGCCAACCTGCGTTTTTCCACCATGACCGGCGGCCAGTATCAGCTGCAGCGGCGGCAGGAGGCGGGAGCGGGCCGCAGCCAGAGCGGGCTGGAGCTGGATGTGATCGACTACTACAACGGCACCACCCGCCCGGTCAGCTCCCTCTCGGGCGGCGAGGCGTTCAAGGCCTCGCTTTCGCTGGCGCTGGGGCTGGCGGATGAGGTTCAGGCCTCGGCGGGGGGCATTGTGCTGGACACGATGTTTATCGACGAGGGCTTCGGCACGCTGGACGACGAGTCACGGCGCCAGGCCATCGAGACGCTGTCCGGCCTCGCCGAGGGAGATCGGCTGGTGGGAATTATTTCGCACGTCGCCGAGCTGAAGGAGCAAATCGAGCGGCAGATCGTGGTGCGCAAGGCCCGCAGCGGCGGCAGCCGGGCGGAGATTGTCTGACTGTGCCGGAGAAGACCGCTCCCGCCGCAGAGCGCCGACATCAACGCGCAAAGTCCGCCCGTCGCGCCCTTCGGCTCCCTCTCCGAAGGAGCTGTCAGCGAAGCTGACTGAGGGAGTCCGCGCCGGCTTCGCCCACCCTGTGGCACCAGAATGAAACACACCAAGCCCGCCCGTCGCGCCCTTCGGCTCCCTCTCTGAGGGAGCTGTCAGCGAAGCTGACTGAGGGAGTCCGCGCAGACTTTGCCTACCCTGCAGCACCAGAACACAACGCGCAAAGTCCGCCCATGTGGGTACGGCTTCGCCCGTCGCACAGCATCCAAACAGACGCAGAAAGTCAGGTCTGTCAAGGGTTCAAGGGTGGAGATTTTTCCCGATCCCCCGCGAGGGAAAAATACTACCCGTCCCTTGACAGACCGGGCACTCAGCAC
>JAFQKL010000213.1 GCA_017396965.1 Clostridia bacterium | reverse complement strand
GCTGCGCTCGTCCTTGAGCGTCATGTAGAGATGGCCGCTTTGGGCATGGTGCTTGAAGTTGGACAGCTCGCCGCGCACCATCAGGCGGGTGAGCAGAGGGTCATTGTCGAGTATCGCCTTGAGGATGGAATTGAGCTGGGAGACGGTGAGAATGTCCCGTTCAGAGGGGAGGCGGCGGTCATTCATCATCCAGCCCTCCCATCCGCATCGCGCCGTACCAGGCGACACCGCAGGCGTTGTCCGCCGCGTAGGCGTGGCCGGTGTGCAGCGTCTCGCGGCCTTCGGAGAGGCGGGCGCGCAGCAGGCGGTTGGAGAGGACACCGCCCGCCAGCAGCAGGGGGCGCGGCTGGGTGACGCAGGCCTCGGTGAGGGCGCGGAGGGCATTGGCCAGGGACTCCAGCAGCCAGCGGGCCGCCTCCTTCGGGGGGTGGTCTTTGAGCAGGGCCTCGAATTTGTTTTCGAGGCCGGAGAGGTGCAGCGTGTCGGTCGGCTTGAAGCGCATGGGGGGGATGCGGCCTTCCGCTGCGTCTGAGAGCTGCTCCAGTGCCGGGCCGCAGGGGAATTTGAGGCCGATTTTGACACCGCAGCGGTCGACCAGCTGACCGGCATGGAGGTCGGCACTGGTGCCGATCATGCGGATCTCGCCCTCCCCGTTCGCCGTCAGCTCCGCTGCCAGCAGGTCACAGGTTCCGCCGGAGACATGGAAGGCGTAGAAGGGGGCGGCGGTGAGACGCAGGGCGGCGTCCTTCCTCTCCGTCAGCCCTCCCCCCTCCCCTGCCTGACGGCTGCCGAGCAGGGCGGCGAGCAGGTGGCCCCGCTGGTGGGAGATGCGAAAAAGCGGCACATCAAGCGCCGCCGCCAGGCTTCTCGCCACCGACAGACCCGCCAGAAAACAGGGCATATAGGAGCCTTCGACATCGCGGGGACGGTCGGACACGGCGACGGCCGCGGGCGGTCTGCCCTGTTGCTGCATCAGCTGCTCCACCAGGGCGGGCAGCTCTTTGGTGTGCAGGAAGACAGCGTCACTCTGGCGCACGCCACGCGCACCCTCTTTGACATCAAAGGGGGTGCGCAGGGAGAGGTGTTCGCCCTCTGCGGTGCAGGCGGCGACGGAGGTGGTGTAGTTGCTGGTGTCAATCCCCAGGCACCAGGGGGCCTGGCTCACGACGGCTCCTCCCGGGCGACACCGCCCAGCACGCCGTTGATGAAGGCCGACGACTCGCCCAGCTCAAACTCCTTGGACAGCTCCACCGCTTCGTTGATGGCGATGGGGGTGTCCACCTTGTCGTCAAAGCGCATCTCAAAGAGGGCGATGCGCAGGATGCAGCGGGAGACGCGGTTGATGCGGTCCAGCCGCCAGTTCTTGCTGTGGGCCGTGATGAGGGCGTCCAGCGCCTCGGTGTGCTCCAGCACCCCGTGGAACAGGCGCAGGGTGTAGTCGTTGAAGCTGCCCTCAAAGTCCCGGG
Source organism: Clostridia bacterium (assembly GCA_017396965.1). Lineage (GTDB taxonomy): Bacteria > Bacillota > Clostridia > Oscillospirales > Feifaniaceae > Galloscillospira. The sequence goes on along the minus strand of JAFQKL010000213.1, from coordinate 35,066 downwards.
CGGCGCGGGCGAGGTAGTCTTCCGGCTTAAGGTCGCGGTGGAATTCGTATTGATAGAGCAGCTGCAGGGCCGAAGCTCTGGCATCCTTTCTGGTCATGGCGTCTCCTTCACTTGCGTTTATTTCCTGTTTTCCCGGTAAAAGAGAGGCGGGGAGTCTCCCCGCCTGCGTGGTTTGGTTTACACCTTAAAGGCATTGCCGAAGAAGGAGGTTCCGGTGGACTCCGGCTCGGTCGGCTCCTCCAAAACGGGGAGTTCCGGCTCGGCGGGGATCTCCTCCACCTCTTCGATCTCCTCCGCCGCTTCCTCTGCGGTCTCCTCCTCCACGGGAGCTTCCTCCGCGGGGGCCGGCTCCTCCACGGTGACGACATTGGCGATATAGACATGGACCGCCTCCACCGTCATCCCGGTCATCGACTCGACCGCCTTCTTGACAGCGGTCTGCAGCTCGAGGGCCACTTCCTGCAGCTTCTTGCCGAACTGGACGTTGATGTTCAGCTCAATGGTCACCTGACCCTCCTGCTCCGTGACGCGGACATTACGAGCCGGCACCTTCTTGGACAGCAGGCCCTTGATATCAGGCCCGGAGCGGGGAATCAGCGCGACGACACCGGACACCTCCATGGCCGCCGTGGCGACGATGGTTGCCAGCACTTCCTCTGCAATACGCACATTGCCGAGGCCTTCCACATAAGTTCCGTCCATAAATTCATCCTCCGATTCGTTTTGCGGGGTATCCTGCCCCTGCGATTGTGTTACGCGGCGGCACAGCCTGTGTCTGAACGCCGCCGTGTCCTTTCTGTCTATCAGACATAGTATACCATGCCGCGGGCTAACAGGCAAGAAAAAGCTTTGAAGTTCGCGGCATAGCGCAGCATTTTTCCCGTCTTCCAGGCACGAAACCCCCGGTCTGCGCGGGACAGACCGGGGGTTTTGTCACTTGACTTCGATGATCTTGATGTTTTCCGCACCGATCGCTGCCTCGCTCATGACGATCTCCTTGATCTTGCTGACATCGGTGCCCGAAAGACCGTCTGACTGCACCACCACCGTGACATCGCTCTCGCCCATGACAACGACGGCATCGGCAAAGCCCTTGGCCTTGATGAGGCTCTCCATGTCGCTCTCCTTGGCGATGAGGGTGGCGATCACGCCCAGCTCCTCCGCCGCCTCGCGCTTGCTCTGCTCCTCGGCGCCTTCGTCGGAGACGATGCTCTGCAGCAGCTCCACCGCCTCGTCGCGTGCCTTCTGACGGTTGATGCGGGCATCGGCAAAATAGCCGTTGGAGACGGCACCGACCGTCACCGACACCCCCGCATCCTCCGCAGCATCCGCATCGACAAGCTGCGCTTCGCCGAGGATTTTCGGCTGACTCGGCGCATCGGCCGCCTGCCCCTCCTCACCGGTGTTTCCGGCCACACTCTGCAGCACCTCGAGGCGCTGACGTTCCATCAGGCCGTTGATCATAAAGGCCATCACCAGAATTGCGGCCAGCGACAAAAAGATCACCTTGCGTTTTTTTACCAGCATAATCACCATTCTCCTCCCGACCCTGCCTTTCATCACGGGGTCTTTGCTTCATAGATAGTCGCGCGCTCCCTCTTCCATGCCTCGTCCGGCGAAACTTTATTTTTCCACCACACTGACTCTGGTGGTGGGGATGCCCAGCGCCACTGAGGCCGTTTCGATCAGCTTTTGGCGCACGGTGGGGTCTCCCGCGCCGCTGCTGACGATGGCCACCCCCTGCACCTTCGGCTCGATCCGCCGCAGCAGCACGGGGGACTCACCGCCGTCCGCCCCTTTGACGATGATGTAGCTGTCCTCGCTGTCGTTGCGGTTCTCCACCCGGGCGGAGGAGGCGGAGAGGGTGTCGCTGAGGGCATCGACGGCGCTCTTTTTCTCGGTGGCGTAGATGTATTCAGCGCCCGATTCAAGGGTCACCATGAGCGACAGATCCCCCGCACCCTCAATGCTGTTAAGCAGGGTGAGCAGGCGGGTTTCAAGCGACGCGACGTAAGCGGCGCTGTCCTGCCCGGCGGCGGGAGCTGCGGTGTCTGTCCTCCCCTGCCCTGCCGGCAGCAGGGCGAGGGCGGCGATGGCCGCCGCTGCGATGATCATTAAGGGGATCGGTCCTTTGTCTGCAAGTTTCCACTTCATGGGCTTTGCTTCACCTCGCTGATCTCAGTCTCGATGGACAGGCGGCGCTGCAGAATCTCGCCCACCTGCTGCGGCGTGTCCGGGGTGAGGTCGCAAAAGACAATTTCGGCGACCTTCAGCTCCCCGTCCCGCCCGTGCAGGGAGATGCCGGCGACCTTGTGGGGGCGGCCGGTCTCCTCTTGCAAAATCTCCTCCACCATGCGGGCCAGCTCCAGGCGGGTCACCAGCAACACTCCCTCCTCCGCCGCGTGTTGCCCCAGGACGGCGGCAGCCTCCCCCTCCGGCAGGGACGCGGCCGGCTGCTCTGCGGGCAGCAGGCCGGGGAAGCGGGAGAAGAAGATGGTCAGCAGCGAGAGGGAGAGCAGCAGGCCGAGCTGCTTTTCCATGGTTTTTTGGGGGATCAGCCCGCGGACGACGCCACAGATGAGGCCGGCGCAGGCGATGGTGAAGGCCCATTCCCGAATCGCGGTCACGGCGCACCTCCTTTGCTTACACCGTCATGACGGCGGTGGCGATGATAAAATAGACCCCCTGCGTGATGACCAGGGCCGCCAGCATCCCCCACAGGGAGGCCACCGAATCGAGAAATTCGGTCACCGCATCCTCCCCGAACAGGGTGGAGAGGGCGGCAGCCAGGCGGCAGAGAGTGGTCTGCAGCAGCACCCGCACCGCCATCGGCAGCATGAGGGTGAGCAAAACGACGATGCCCGCCACACCGATTGCACCGCGCAGGGCGGTGATGGCGCCAAGGACGGTGCCGAGGGCGTCGGTGAGGATTGAGCCGACCACGGGAATGGCGCTGCCGAGGGCGAGTTTGGCGGCGTCGGCGGCCAGGGTGTCGGCCGAGGCGCCGACGATTTTCTGTAAGGAGAGCGCGCCGGACATCATCGTTGTGGCAAAGCAGAGGAAGTAGACCATGCTTTTGTAAAACACCTTGCCCAGCGACTTGAGGCTGGCCGAGCCGCTGACCGCCGCCGCCATGGCGAGGGCAAAATAAACCTGCAGCAGCGGCAGGAACACACCGCTGTTCAATCCGGCAAAGAGGGCGATGCCTCCCGAAACCGAAGTCGGCAACAGCAGGGCGGTCAGACTTTTGCCGGCCGCTGCGGCGGCTGCCGCCTGCAGAGGGAGCAGGCCGCCGAGCAGGAGTCCGGCGCTTTCGATTGCCTGCCGGCAGCTCTCAAAGCTGTCCACGAGGATCTCCCAGCTGGCGAGCGATGTCACCAGCACCGCCGTGATGCGGACGGCAGAGGCGGCGTAGTCGGCCTTGAGGGCATCGGCGAGGGCGTTGGAGAGGACGGCGAGCAGCACCACCAGCAACAGGCGGGAGAAACCGGCGAGGGCGTCTCGGATGATGCGGTAGAGGCCGCCGGAGGCGATGTTGAGCAGGTTGCGAAAGCTGAGGGCTTCCATCATTGTCCTGGGGTTCAGAATGGTGCTTCGCGGCAGCACTTCGTCGGCCTCGGGCGGGATCTGCTCCAGAAAGGCGTCGCCGCCGAACGACTCAAACAGTCCTTCGTACAGCAGCGCCAGATCCTCCTCCGCCGCCAATGCCGTCGGGGGCGGGAGGGTGAGCAGGAGCAGCAGCAGCACTGCCATTGTCACGCGTCGGACCATGCTTTTTTCCTTCCTTCCGTCTGTTTTCGTCCCGGTCTTCAGCCGAGGATGCGCTCAAAAAGGCGCATCAGCTCCAAAGCCATCGGCATGGCGAGGGAGAGAATGGCCACTTTGCCGGCTGTCTCCACCCGGCCGGCCATGGCCGACTCTCCGGCGTCACGGCAGAGGTCGGCGGCGAGGCCGGCAACAAAGGCGAGGCCGATGGCCTTGAGCAACACCGCCACCGTCTCCCCCGTGCCGGAGGAGGAGGCGATGCGCAGCAGCAGGGAGAAGATCTCCCGCAGCACCGGCAGCAGCGCCAGCAGCACCAGGCCGGTAACGGCCATCCCCAGCATCAGGGCGTACTCGCCGCGAAGCTGACGAAGCAGCAGGGAGAGGGCGGCAGCCGTCAGGGCCAGGCCGCAGATCTGAAGGAGATCCATCGCGCCCTCCTCATATGCCGAAGGTGGCCTTGACGGTGTCGAACAGGTAGCGGATCTCCCGGATCATCATCAGCAGCACCACAATCAGCCCGGCAAGGGCCGTCAGCATCGCCTGATCCTCCCGCCCCGCCCGGGTCAGCACCTGGTGCAGCACGGCGACGATGATGCCGATGGCGGCGATGCGGAAGACGGTGTCCATATCCATGGGGGTTTCCTCCTTCGGTCTTTGATCTTGGCCGCTTCTGTCAGAAAAACAGGATGACGGCGAACAGTCCGCCCAGCAGCGGCAGGCTTAAGGTGAGCCGCCGCCGTTCGGCCAGGCGGGTGCGGCTGCGGGTGAGCAGACGGCGGCCTTCGGCAATACAGCTTTCGCAGTGGGCGCGCTGCTGGGGCAGCGGGGTGGTGCCGAGGCCGTCGTCAAAACGGCGGCAGAGGTCGAGCGCCGGGCCGGTGAGGCGTCCGCAGAGGGTTTCAAGCGAGACGGGATCATCGGGAGCGGAGCGGCGGGCAGCGTGACGGAGAAGGGTTTCCCGGTCGGCGCCGGTGGACTCCAGCAGCCAGAGGGTTTCCTCCATCAAGCGGACGAGCCGGGCGAGGGTGCGGTGTTGCTCCACCTCATGCGCCCGCTGCAGCAGACCGCAGCCGGTGGTGCAGAGCAGCGCCGTCAGCGCCAGCAGCCATCTCATGAAATCCCTCCTCCACCCGGTAGACTGCGGCGAGCTGCCCCACCGCGCCGCTCTTCAGCAGCGCCAGACGCTGCAGGGCGCCGCTGTCGCAGAGGGCTTTGATCTGCGGACGGCGCAGCAGCTGGGCGAGATTGGCGGCATGGCAACTGGCCACCACCGCCACCCCGGCCTGAAAGAGCGCCGAGACCGCCTCAGCCTCCTGTTCGCTGCCCAGCTCATCGACAACGATGACCTGCGGCGAGAGGGTGCGCAGCGCCTGCTCCATCCCCTTTGCTTTGGGGAGGCCGGTCAGCACCTCGGCGGTGCCGCCGAGGTCGAAGCGGTGCGTCCCCTCCCCTGCCAGCTCTCCCCGCTCGTCGATCACCGCCACGCGGATGCCGGAGAGGGAGAGCAGGCGGCAGAGGTCGCGCAGCATGGTGGTCTTGCCGCAGGCGGGGGGCGCGGCGAGCAGGGTGGCGTGCAGCTGCTCGCCGTCCCAGACCACCGGCAGCAGGGGTTTGGCGGCGCCCTTGTGTTCGCGGGCGATGCGGACGCACAGCGCCGTGATCCCGCGTATTCCAATCACTTCTCCCCCCTCCCACACCGCCTCCCCGGCGACGCCGACACGGCAGCCGGCATAGGTGACAAAGCCCTGTCGCAGCTCCTCCGTCCGCGCATAGACCGAACGGCGGCAGAGGGAGAGGAAGATCTCGCCGAGCTGTTCCCCGCTGAGCAGCAGCGGCCGATCGGGGACGGCGGTGACGCCGCCCTGCCGCGTAAGATAGAATGTCTCACGGCCCAGCGTGAGGGTGGTGGGACGGTCGCGGCGCAGGCGGATCTCCGTGATGCCCGCCTGCACCTGTAATGGAAGGGACAGCACCGCCCGCCGTACCGGCTCCGGGGTCAGACGGATGATTGCGTTCAGTCGATCCTCCATTTTGAAAACCTCCTTGCCTTGTTGTCCTATTCCTATGCCGGTTTGTCCCGGATCAGAACCGGCGGAGGGACAATCCCCGCTTTCTCTGCCCTCTCCCTTGCGCTGGGGCTTTGAAAATGGTATACTACTAGCGTTGACAAGGGACAGCAGCCCCGCTGCTGATCAATTTTCCAAGGAGGTTCTTCCCATGAAGGCCATTCTCACCGTCTTAGGACGCGACACCGTCGGTATTCTGGCCAAGGTCAGCACCGAGTGCGCCGCCGTGCAGGGCAATATCATCGAGGTCACCCAGTCGGTGCTGCAGGAGATGTTCGCCATGATCATGCTGGTGGACATCACCAACCTCACCTGCTCCCTCCCCGAATTCCAGCAGCGTCTGGTTGAGATGGGCCAGCGCGAGCAGCTGGTCATCCATGTCATGCATGAGGACATCTTCAACTCCATGCACCGAATCTGACCTTTGGAAGGAGGGTAATCCATGCTCAATACCAGTGACATTCTGGAAACCATACAGATGATCCAGCAGGAGAATCTCGATGTCCGCACCATCACCATGGGCATTTCGCTCTTTGACTGCATGGACAGCGACATCGACCGCTCCTGCCAAAAGGTCTATGACAAGATCACCCGTTCGGCCGGCCGCCTGGTGGAGGTGGGCCGGATGCTGGAGGGCAAGTACGGTGTGCCGATCATCAACAAGCGCATTTCGGTGACGCCGATTGCCATGCTGGTGGGCGCTTCGGGCGGCGATCCCGTCAAGTACGCGCTGACACTGGAGAAGGCGGCGGTGGCGCTGGGGGTGGATCTCATCGGCGGCTTCTCGGCGCTGGTCCACAAGGGCTTTTCCGCCGGCGACCGCGAGCTGATCGAGGCCATTCCCGAGGCGCTGGCGCAGACGACCAGGCTTTGCTCTTCGGTCAATGTCGGCTCCACCAAGTCGGGCATCAACATGGATGCCGTCAAGCTGCTCGGCCACACCGTGCGCCGCGCCGCGGAGCTGACGCAGGACAACAACTGCGTCGGCGCCACCAAGCTGGTCATCTTCTGCAACGCGCCGGAGGACAACCCCTTTATGGCCGGCGCTTTTCACGGGCCGGGCGAGCCGGACTGCGTGATTCACGTCGGCGTCTCCGGCCCCGGCGTGGTGCGCGCCGTGCTGCAGAAGACTCCGGACGATTGCGACCTCACGGCGGTGGCCGAGCTGATCAAGAGAACCGCCTTCAAGATCACCCGCATCGGCCAGCTGGTGGGCACCGAAGCTGCGGCCATGCTGGGGGTGCCGTTTGGCATTGTCGATCTCTCCCTCGCCCCCACCCCGGCAGTGGGCGACTCGGTGGCCCACATCCTCGAAGAGATGGGCCTTGGCCGCTGCGGTACCCATGGGACGACGGCGGCGCTGGCGCTGCTGAACGACGCCGTGAAGAAAGGCGGCGTGATGGCCTCCTCCTCGGTGGGCGGCCTGTCGGGCGCCTTTATCCCCGTGTCGGAGGATGCCGGCATGATCGAGGCGGCCCGCTGCGGTACGCTGACGCTGGACAAGCTGGAGGCGATGACCGCTGTCTGCTCGGTGGGTCTGGACATGATCGCCGTCCCCGGTGACACTCCCGCCTCCACCATCTCCGCCATCATTGCCGACGAAGCCGCCATCGGGATGGTCAACAGCAAGACCACAGCGGTGCGCGTGATTCCCGCCATTGGGCAGCCGGAGGGGGCGGAGCTGGAGTTCGGCGGGCTGTTCGGCTCGGCGCCGGTGATGCCGGTCCATAAGGAGTCGGCCGAGGTGTTTATCGCCAGAGGCGGACGGATTCCCGCGCCGCTGCAGAGTTTGAAGAATTAAGCTGCGGGTTTTGCCGCGTTTGTTAGCTTTCCATTTTGTCCATAAGACGAAAAAAGCGCCTGTCCACACGGTGGACAGGCGCTTTTTTCTGTGCTTCTATCAGTCGTTTCCGCCTTCGGTCAGGAACTGAGCGTATCTCGCGCCGCTGCTGCGCAGAGCGGGCAGCATATAATCGCGGTTGTAGCGGGTGATGGAGATGCGGTCGGTCGGGGTCATCTTCATGTGGCGGACCGTGGTTTCCATGATGTTGAGACATTCCACCGCACCGTTCCCGGAGCCGCCGGCGCAGGCGACGAGGGTGCAGGTCTTGCCCTTGAGATCCCCGTCGCGCAGGGCTTCACAACGGCGCAGGCGGTCGATGAACAGCTTGAACTGCTCGGTGAGGTCGTGGAAGTAGACGGCGGTCACGAGAACGATGCCGTCCGCCTCGACCAGCTTTTTGTAGACGGCGGCGAAGTCATCTTCCTGAACGCAGCTGCCGTCCGAGAGGCACTGGCCGAAGCCGTTGCCGCAGGCCAGGCAGGGGCGGATGGTGAGGCCGTTGAGGAAGATGTCCTCCGTCTCGATGCCCTGCTCGTGCAGGCCGGCGAGAAAGGTGTCTTTGGCGGCAGCGGTGAGGCCATCGGTGTTCGCGGAGGACCAGAGAATGACGGTTTTCATGGGAATTCCTCCTTTTGATTGTGGATTATGAGAGGGGGCCTTCGGTTGGCCCTTGGGTTTCATACATCAGTTGAATGTCGCTGCGGTAGAGGGCGAAGGAGCCGGTTTTGGTTTTGTCCACCATGGTCAGCTTGGCACCCATGCGGTCGGCGTGTTCGAGGAAAAGGTCGCTCTCTCCGTAGCTGACGAGGTAGAGGGCTTTTTTGTTGTCCCGTTCGCTGTAGATATCCTGGGGGTTGATATAGCCGAGGATCCCGCACATCTCGGTGTACCAGGCGCCGGCGACAACCTCGCCGTCGGTGGCGGCGGCGATGGGGCAGACGTAGTACCAGCTGCCGTAGAGGATGTCGCAGCCGCTGTCCAGCACCATCTCGACGTGTTCATCAAGGTACCACGGATCCTTGTTGATCACCTGTTCCACGCAGCTGAAATAGCTGCAGTAGAGATTGGTACCCATCAGCAAAAACAACGCCAGCGCTCCCCTGCCCCCGGCCTCTTTGCTGATCATCACGCCGGAGACGGCGAGCAGGGGGTACCAGGGGAAGAGGTAGATCGAGCGGAGATTGATGTCCATGAAGGTGCCGATGAGCAGGATGGTGAGGACGGAGAGGAACAGCAGGCAGTAGAGGGCGGGCAGGGCTTCGCGGTCGAACTGGCTGTAGCGGGAGCAGTGGCGTCCCACCCGCCAGACGAGAAGAATCATGCCGACCGCCATGAGGCCGAAGACCCACTTCCCTTCCAGCAGATAGCGCAGGCCGGTGATGCTGCGCAGGGCGCGGAAGGCGTGCAGGGCGCTGGGGAGGATATCCCGCAGCGGGCGGAAGGTCAGGGTGCCGTAGATGCTGATGTTGGGCGGATCGACGAGGAAGATGACCAGGCAGCCCATGAGGTTGGCGACGGTACAGCTGACGGCAAAGAGACTGCAACCCCAGTTGTCGAGATCGGGGAAGGTCTTGTTGACCCGCAGCCAGCCGATGAGGCGCAGGAGTTCGAAGCCGCAGAGGGGAATGACCATGATGGCAGTCTGGCGCAGGCTCTGCATCCCGGTGGCAAAGCTGGCTGCAAGGCAGAACATGGGCAGGACGATGCCGGCATCTTCGCGGGTCATGAGGCGGAGGTAGACGCCGAAGACGAGGAAGAGGATAATGAGGTAGCCGGCGTAGTAACTGGCCATGAGGTAAAAGAGCTGTCCTTCGATGGTGTCGACAATCGAGGGACCGATGGTGCCGGCCACCATCAGCGCCTCTCCCACCAGGATACGGCGGGGCTCGGCAAAGGGGGCGAGCATCCACCAGAAGGAGAGGAGAATCAGCACCGTCATAACGGTGGTGGCAAGGGCCATTGAGAGGTTGATGCTGCCGCAGATCCCGTAGATCAGGGCTGCGAGGACGGGGGTGGTGAGGACATAGAACTGGTTGCCGAACACCCAGCTGTCGGGAAAGAGGCTTTTCTCCTCCCACATGAGGCGGGTGAGGTAGAGATCGCCGTACATATCGGCAGTGCAGAAGCGTTCAAAGCCCTCGAAGTTGATGAGGAGAAAGGCGGCGAAGTAGCCGCAGAGCAGCAGCAGGGTGATCGCGATGAAGGTGCCGCGTTTGAGCTTGCTCAGGGTCCTCGCCTCCTTGTCCTGGTATGTTGCTGGGAAAAAAAGTCCCTGCGCCGCCGGGAACGGCAGCGCAGGGACTCGGCAAACAGCCTTTTCGCCTGCCTGAATGATCTACTGAGCCAGTCTCGCCTCGCGGGCAGCCTGAGAAGCCTCAAGCTGTTCCTGCAGCATCATATCCTTGACCTTCATGAGTCGAGTCGTGTTGCCGCGCTCGTTCTCTTCCAGCTTCATCTTGATGTAGCGAATGGTCTCCTGCAGATCGGGAATGGTGACGTATTCCAGCGCGTTGACGCGACGACGGGTCTTCTCAATCTCGTCGCTCATCAGCTCAGCGGATTTCTCCATCTGAGCCAGCTCCAGCAGCTCGGTCAGCACGTCGCCCAGCGAGAAGACAGCGTTGTCCAGCTCGCCGGAGGTGAAACCGAAGCCGTAGGGGTAGATGTCACTGCTGTCACCAGAAGTGCTGAAGTTGAAAACAGGGACGTTGACCGACATGATGTTTTTCACATCCACGTCGACCGAAACGGTCTGACGGGGGCACATCAGGGCCTCGGCCATGCTCTCTTCACTCATGGAGGCGGCGGCGAGCACAAAGCTGCCGTGGGCCCGCATGAGCTTCTGCTCCACGGAGGTGCGCAGCGCGCGGTTTTTGCGGACCAGTTCCAGGAACTGCATCATCATCTCGTCGCGCATGTCCTTGAGGAGCTTATGGCCGCGCTGCGCAGTCTTCAGACGCTTCTTCAGGCGCGCCATCTCCTGACGGGTGGGGTTGACGTTTAATCTCGCCACGGATACGCTCCCCCCTTAATCCTTGATGGGATGGTACTTCTCAATGTACTCCTGCTTGATACGCTTGAGCTCGCTCTTGGGCAGGATGGAGAGAAGCTGCCAGCCAATTTCCAGGGTCTCCTCGATGGAGCGGTTGGTTTCAAAGCCCTGCGAGACGTACTTCTCCTCAAACTCCTCGGCGAACTTGGCATAGAGCTTATCAACGTCAGACAGCGCCGCTTCACCAAGAATCGACATCAGCTCCTTGGCGTCCTTACCACGGGAGTAAGCGGCGAAGAGCTGGTTCATGGTGTTGGCGTGGTCCTCACGGGTCTTGCCGGCACCGATACCCTTATCCTTCAGACGGGACAGGGAGGGCAGAACGTCGATGGGCGGGGTGACGCCCTTACGGTCCAGCTCACGGGACAGAATGATCTGGCCCTCGGTAATGTAGCCGGTGAGGTCGGGGATGGGATGGGTCTTGTCGTCCTCAGGCATGGTGAGGATGGGGATCATGGTGATGGAGCCCTTCTTACCAAGCTGACGGCCGGCGCGCTCGTACATGGTCGCAAGGTCAGAGTACAGGTTGCCGGGGTAGCCACGGCGGCCGGGAACTTCCTTACGGGCGGCGGAGACCTCACGCAGAGCCTCGGCGTAGTTGGTAATATCGGTGAGAATGACGAGAACGTGCATACCGCACTCGAAAGCGAGGTACTCGGCAGCGGTCAGCGCCATACGCGGAGTGGAAATACGCTCGATGGCCGGGTCGTCGGCCAGGTTGATGAAGAGGACGGTTCTGTCGATCGCGCCGGTGCGGCGGAAGTCGGAGATAAAGAACTCGGACTCTTCGAAGGTGATGCCGATGGCGGCGAACACAACGGCGAAGTTGGACTGACCACCCAGCACGCGGGCCTGACGGGCGATCTGCGCAGCGAGGTTCGCATGGGGCAGACCGGAGCAGGAGAAGATGGGCAGCTTCTGTCCACGGACCAGGGTGTTCAGGCCGTCGATGGCGGAGACACCGGTCTGGATGAACTCAGCGGGGTACTGTCTGGCAGCGGGGTTGATCGGAACGCCGTTGATGTCCATGCGCTTGTCGGCGATGATGGCGGGGCCATCGTCGATGGGGTCACCCATGCCGGAGAAGACGCGGCCCAGCATATCCTGGGACACGGGCAGGTCCAGGGAGCGGCCGAGGAAACGAACCTTGGCAGAGCTTAAGTTCAGGCCGGCGTTGGCCTCGAACAGCTGCACCAGGACGTTGTCGCCCTCAACCTGCAGGACCTTGCAGCGACGGATTTCGCCGCTGGCCAGCTCGATCTCGCCGAGCTCGTCATACGCGACGTCCTCGACCTGCTTGATGAGCATCAGAGGACCGGAGACCTCCTGAATGGTTCTGTATTCTCTGGGCATATTAGTCCTCCTCCTTTCCGATCACCGAAGCCATCTCAGCGAGCATCTCGCGCTCGATCTCGGCGTAAGCCGCGTCGACCTGCTCCTGCGGAACAGCCTTGGCACGGGCGATGCGCTCACGGGCCTTGAGGTTGATCAGATCGTCGAGCTGGGCACCCTTCTTGAGGGCGTCGATACCGGCGTCGTAGTAGCTGAGCACAAGCTTGAGCATCTTGAACTGCTTGTCGAAGGTGGAGTAGGCATCGTTGTCATCGAAGGCGTTCTGCTGGATGTAGTCCTCACGGATGGAGCGGGAGACCTCGAGGACCATACGGTCTTCAGCGGACAGCGCGTCAACGCCGACCAGCTGAACCATTTCCTCAAGCTCAGCCTCCTGCTGCAGCAGGCTCATGGCGCGGCCGCGAAGCTTGGTCCAGTTCTCATCGATGTTGGTGTTGAGCCACTTGCCCATGTCGTCCGCGTACAGGGAGTGGGAGGACAGCCAGTTGATGGCGGGGAAGTGACGCTTGTAAGCAAGGGCGGAGTCGAGGCTCCAGAACACCTTGACGATACGCAGGGTGGCCTGCGCAACGGGCTCGGAGATATCACCGCCGGCGGGGGACACGGCGCCGATGGCGGTCAGCTCGCCCTCGCGGCCGTCGGCACCCAGGCACTTGACGCGGCCGGCGCGCTCGTAGAACTGAGCGAGACGGGAGGTCAGGTAGGCGGGGTAACCTTCTTCACCGGGCATCTCCTCGAGACGGCCGGACATCTCACGCAGAGCCTCGGCCCAGCGGGAGGTGGAGTCGGCCATGATGGCGACCGAGTAACCCATGTCGCGGAAGTACTCGGCGATGGTGATACCGGTGTAGATGGAGGCCTCACGGGCGGCAACGGGCATATCGGAGGTGTTGGCGATCAGAACGGTTCTGTTCATCAGGGACTCGCCGGTGCGGGGGTCGATCAGCTCGGGGAACTCACGAAGAACGTCGGTCATCTCGTTGCCGCGCTCGCCGCAGCCGATGTAGATAACGACGTCCACGTCAGACCACTTGGCCAGAGCGTGCTGCACAACGGTCTTGCCGGAGCCGAAGGGGCCGGGGACAGCCGCGGTGCCGCCCTTGGCCACGGGGAACAGCGTGTCGATAACGCGCTGACCGGTGGTCATGGGACGCTCGGGCATCAGCTTCTGCTTGTAGGGACGGGGGTTACGGACGGGCGTGCTCTGCAGCATGGGCAGGTTGACATCGCCCTTGTCGGTCTTGACCACAGCGATGGTCTCAACGACAGTGAAGTCGCCTTCCTTGATGGAGGCAACGGTACCCTCGGTGCCGAGGGGAACCATGATCTTGTGGAGAACGGGACCAGTTTCCTGAACCGTACCGAGAACGTCACCGGGGCCGACCTTGTCGCCGACCTTGGCAACCGGCACAAAGTGCCACTTCTTCTCACGGTCGAGCGCCTTGACATCAACGCCCTTGTGCAGGTTGGTACCGGCAACGTCCTTGATGGCGACCAGCGAACGCTGGATGCCGTCGAAGATACCGCCGATCAGACCGGGGGCCAGCTCAACGGACAGGGGGGCACCGGTGGAGACGACCACGTCACCGGGCTTCAGGCCGGCAGTTTCCTCATAGACCTGAATGGAAGCCTCGTCGCCGCGCATCTCAAGGATCTCACCGATGAGTCGGGCAGCGCCGACGTGCACAACGTCCTTGATGTTGGCCTCGCGCATGCCGGAAGCGACCACCAGAGGACCGGCGATCTTTATGACTTTTCCTTCAATCATACACTCACCATCTTTCTCTTAGTCTCCAAGGATATTGGAGCCGACGGCCTTTTCCACGCGCTTGCCCACGTTGGAGAGACCGATTCCCAGACTGCCGTCCTTGCCGGGAATCAGGATCACGGCGGGAGTACGGTTGTACCGGTGCAGAGCGATGGCGTGCTCACACTCGGCCGCCAGCTGCTCCGTGATAAAGAGCACCGCATACTCCGCCGCCTCGGGGCTTCTCAGGATATCCTTCGCCTCATCGGCGTCGGAAACCGCAAAGGTAGTCAGGCCAAGAGCCGTAAAACCCTGTACGGAATCACGATCGCCGATAACACCGATCTTATACATACAGCGCTCTCAACCTTTCTTTAATGGATTGGGCATCGAGACCGGTCTGGCGGCCCGCGATGATCATGGAGACGACCTTGTACTCGGTCTCCTTGGCCAGCAGGTATGCCATCGGCACCTCGGCGCCGTAGGGAACAAACTTGGCGTTCTTGATGTAGTCCATCAGGTAGTTGTCGCAGAACAGCTCAAAGCCCGACATACCGCCGCCGCCCGAGAGCTCGGCAAGCGCCTTCTGCATCAGGTCGGCAGCGCCGCCCAGCAGGTTGGGAAGCTCGTCATCCGTGGCCGTGTACGCCGCGGTGAAACGCTCGGGAGAGGCATTGCCGCCCTCGAAGAAGACCAGCGCCGCAAACTCCGGCGACTTGCCCATCTTGCGAAGACGCAGCAGCGCCTTGACATTGGCAACGTCGATCAGCGTTCTGACATAGCCCGACAGGAACGCATTGCCGACCTTTTCCGCGGCAGCAGTCATATCGCGGAAGCAGTAGCGGTCCAGTACGATATCGATGAACTGGGAATTGCCGGTGCGGTTGCTGGTCTCCAGCGCCTCGGCGACGCCGCGGGCCATGAGATCGGTCAGCGCCTTGTACTCGCGGGTGCGGACGGCTTCTCTCAGTTCTTCCACCGGCACGCTGCCGCCGGTCATGTAAATCTCTCTCGGCTCGCTCAGCAGCTCATTTTTCAAAGCCACCTTGAGGTTGTGGTAATCGTTGGAGTAGAGGAAACAGTCGAACATACCGGCGCCGGCGGATTTGGCGACCGCCGCCGTCTCGGCGCGGTCTCTCTCGCACAGCTGCGCAGCCAGGTTCTTTTCCTCTCCGGTCAGCCCCGAAACGTCGTACCCGCGTTCGGCCAGGATCTTGAGCACCTCCGCCCAGTCCGGCGCTTCGATGAGCTTATCCACCGTCTGATCGTCCACCAGACGGACCTCTCTGCTTTTAATGCGACCCGATATCATTAAAAAATCAAGGGGTTTGTTCTTTTTTGACATCGTGTCTCCTCCTCCCTTTACTGGAACAGAACGGATGCCACCGCCTGCTCCAGCTGCTCACGGTACTGACGGAGCAGCGCCGTAAAGGTCAGATTCAACTCGATGCCGCCGCTCTTGACCACCAGACCGCCGGAGGGCAGGTCGGCAGACGAGACATCGCAGCCCAGCGCCTGCTTGAGGGCAGCGCCGATCAGCTCAAAGTCGGCCTTGTCCACAACCACGGCACTGTCGCCCTTCAGATGGGGCTTGGCCAGGTCAGCCAGCAGCTTGGCATAACCATCTTTGTCCTTACGCTTCTTCTGCAGCTGTTCCACAGCGGCGGCAAACGCCTCGTCA
Source organism: Clostridia bacterium (assembly GCA_017396965.1). Taxonomy (GTDB): domain Bacteria; phylum Bacillota; class Clostridia; order Oscillospirales; family Feifaniaceae; genus Galloscillospira. The sequence goes on along the minus strand of JAFQKL010000213.1, from coordinate 19,559 downwards.
ATCACCGACTGACGGGCGGTGAGCAGCGCCTTGCGACCTTCGAGGTCGGCCATGGACTTGCCGCGCAGCAGGACGTTTTCCACCTCTGCCTTGGCGGACTTGAGACCCTGAGCATACACCTGCTCGGCCTGGGTGTTGGCAGCGGCCATCACCTCGGCGACGGCGGCATCGGACTGGGCCTTGATCTCGGCAGCGGAGGTCTCAGCGTCAGCCAGGATACGGCCGACAATATTCTCCATACCTTTCAAGTGCATCACTTCCAATCTGTTTTGTCCGAATACCGATTAAACGGGGATGTTGATGAAGGCGAGGAAGGAGATGAGCAGGGCGAGAACCGCGTAGGTCTCAACCATGGCGGCGTAGATCATGCCCTTGGCAGCTTCGGAGGGGCGCTTGCCGACCATGACGATACCAGCGGCAGCGGTCTTACCCTGAGCATAGCCGGAGGTCCAGCCGGCGATGGCGATGGGCAGGCAGGAGAAGAGGAGCATCAGGCCGGTGGCCGCGTCGATGGTGACGAAATTGCCGGAGATGGCGCCGATCTTGTTGAGAACGAGGAAGGCCATGAGGGTGCCGTAAATGCCCTGGGTGCCGGGGAGAGCCTGGAGCAGAAGGGTGGCGCCGAACTTGGAAGGATCCTCAGCGATGACGCCCGCGCCCGCCTCACCGGCGACGCCGCAGCCCATAGCAGAACCGGTACCGGCGAGACCCGAAGCCAGCGCGGCACCAAGCATAGCGAAAACGATTCCATTGAGCTCAAACATGATTATTTTTCCTCCTTAGAAATCAGCTTGTAATACTGGGTTTTGACCTTAAAGGGATCGAAGGCACGGCCTCCGGCATCGTAGAACTTGCCGAAGAACTCAACGTACTGAAGACGGCTGGTGTGAACGTAGGCGCCGAGCACATTGAGGAAGGTGGCAAGGGAGTGACCGATCAGAGCGATGACCGCAAAGAAGATCACGCCGATAAACGAGGGGCCGAGAAGCACGGCGATGGAGTTGAAGACCTGCGCAATGACAGCACCCGACAGCATCAGGGCCATCAGTCTGGAGTAGGAGAGCACGTCGCCCAGCCAGCTGGTGATGTTGTACAGGCTCAAGATACCCGACCACAGCTTGCTGAGGAAGCCCTCTTTGTGGCGGCCCTGGGTCGCGACCAGACCGACACAGGCGATGCCGATGACGATGAAGGCGACATTGGTGTTGACAAAGATCAAACCGATGCCGATGAACATCAGCCACCAAAGCCCCTGATCGGCAAAGGCGCCCAGGTAGTCCTTCTCCTTGAGACAGAGCCAGAACTTGATGGCGGTGCCGATCATCAGATGCACAAAGCCGAGACCGCAGCTGAAGAAGAGCATGGGCATGGGGTTGGTCAGCGGGTTGAAGTAGGCCTTGAGATTGATGACGGTGCCGGTGAAGGTGTTCGTGAACTGATAGAGGATGTCGCCGAAGAGGCTGCCCGTGATAAAGCCCACGATACAGGATGAGAGTCCGCCCAGGATGGCAATCATGGACACTCTCGCCATGAAGGTGCCCTCTTCCGGTTCGGTTTTGCGCAGGAGCATGCCGATGATGATCATGATCACGCCGTAGCCGATATCACCCAGCATGATGCCGAAGAAGATAAAGAAGAAGACTGCGACGAAGGAGTTGGGATCAAAGCCGCCGTAGACCGGCAGCGAGTACATCTCGGTGACCAGCTCGAAGGGCTCGACCAGCTTGCTGTTCTTAAGCAGCACGGGCGGGTCGTCCTCAACGGTGACATCCTCGTACTCGATCGCCACGCTGAAGGAGGAGAGACCCTGCTCCAGCTGATCGATGCGGTCGACCGGCACGAAGCCGGTGAGGAAGAATGCCTTGTCAGTCACCAGCAGCTTGTTTCTGATCTCGCTCATGGCGAGTCGTCCGGACAGTGTGTCCGCAAGCTCCTGGAGGCGGGACAGGTCGCCGATGTACTGACTGAGCTCTGCCGTGAGCGCGTCAAAGTCCTTGCCGTTTTGCTCGATGGCAGTTTTCAGTCTTTCGACCTCCTCGGCGGGAGTCAATGTGTACTCACGCAGGGAGACGCGGGAGAAGTAGTGTTCACGCAGCACGGCCATACACTCATCCTCGGAACCCCGATAGAAGAGAACCATGCAGTAGCGTGCGCTCTGGTCGGCGGAGATCTCGGTCAGGCAGCAGTCCATATCGGACAGCTTCGCCTGCAGCGCCTGCATATCGGCAAGCGCCGGAATGGTCCCGTAGACAATGTCCACCAGCTTGGTGCCGGTATTGCCCAAGGGGATGTCCACCGACAGCCAGGGAGTGAGGGCTTCGATCTGGCCCTGCATCTTCGCCGTGTCCGGCGCGATGGCAAGGCGAGCCCGCTGGATGCGCATGATCTCCGCAGCGGTGGCAACCACCGACTCGCGGTTTTTGATGGCATCCTCCATCCCCTGGCGGGTGATGTGCGGTTTTGCCTGCAGCATACCCTTTTTGGGGGCCAGCGGCAAGAGTGCGGCGATGGCGCCCTGCAGCTTGTCGAGATCGTCGCGCAGCTCATTGGACTGAGGTGCGTCGCTCGTCGCCTTGTACTGGGCGGCCTCCTCCTCTGATGCCAGAGGGGCGGCGTCATGCACTTCCACCGCGCCGAAGAAGGCCAGCTGCTTCAGAACAGCTTCCTTCTCCTGCTGTAGCCCCGCGAGAGTAAGCCGCTTCATCATGACTTCAGCCACTTACACTCACAACCTTTGCTACAATAATATCAGTCGCCTTGGCCAGATTTGACCGGGCTTTTGCCTTGATCTGATCGCATTGCTGCGTGATCGTCTCCATATAGGCTTTGGTCTCGGCCTCCGCCTGCGCCTGCGCTTCTTTGAGCACCTGCGCGGTTTCGGTCCGAACCCGTGCCTCACTGGCTGCAACGATCTCGCGAGCCTTGGCCTGCGCCTCTTCCAGCGCCGCCTTTGCCGCGTCATTCGCCTGCTTGCGAATCAGATCCGCCTTTGCCTCGGCCTCACCGACCTGCTTGAGCATCTCAGCTGCCATACATTCACCACCCTCCTAAACCGACCAACCAGGGAATCCGGGCCGGCTTTTTTATTTGAACGGTTTTGCGAAGATTACCCACATTAGATTATACTTTCTGCCGCGCGAAAAATCAATTGCGTCGGGAGAGTTTTGTCCGAACTTTGCACAAATTCGTCATTTTGTACTGATAATTCGCCCGGTTTTCGTGAATTTGCTGTAAATAATCTCTTGACACTTTGACGAATTTGTGAAAAACCGCTCTGTCCTCCCGTTTTTTCGACCGGGTTGTCCTCTGTGAGCCGTCAATCGACAACCGGTTCAGGCTTTCTTTCGCACCCACGTCACCATCTCGGTTCCGGCGACAGCCCCCTCCCCTGCCGCCTTGGCGATCTGGAGAAGGCCGCCGGTGCAGTCCCCGGCGGCAAAGACGCCGGGGAGGTTGGTGCGCATCTGCCGGTCGACCGTGATGCCGTCCGGGCCGGTGAGAATGCCGGCGGGCAGGGCCAGCGAGACGGCGGAGGCTTTGCCGACGGCGAGGAAAAGGCCGGAGAGGGCGCGGCGGGTGCCGTCCTCCAGCAGGACGCCGGTGAGGCGCTCCTCCCCTTCCACGCGGGCCAGCGGGGCGGTGAGGAGGGGGAGGCCGCCGAAGTCGGCGGTTGGGGTTTCGCCGTTGGTGAGGACGGTGACTTCGGAGGCAAGCGGGACAAGCTCTCTCGCCTCGGCGGCGGCGAAGGCGCCGCTGCCGAGGACGGCGACGGGCTTGCCGCGGTGGAAGAAGCCGTCGCAGATCGCGCAGGCGCTCACACCCTTGCCCTCCAGCTCGCGCAGTCCGGGAACGGGCGCACTCTGCCGCCTGGCGCCGGTGGCCAGCAGCAGGGCGGAAGCGGTGCAGAGGCGGTCCACGGTGTGGACGCGGATGCCGTCGATCCCCTCGATGCGCACCACCTCCTCAGCGAACAGGTGCGCGCCGAGGGCGGCGGCCTGTTCGCGACCGGCGGCGAGCAGGGCGGCGCCGGAGATGCCGCCGGGGAAGCCGTAGTAATTGTCAATTCGCTCCGCCTTGCAAAGGCCGCTCTCGCCGGTGTCAAACAGCGCCGTTGTCAGACCGGCACGCAGGGTGTAGAGCGCGGCGGAGATGCCGGCGGGGCCGGTGCCGATGATGATACAGTCGAAGTGTGTGGTCATGTCACTCTCTCTTTCGGGTGGCCGGCCTTTAGTTTAAGGTCAGCTCGTGTTGGTCAAACAGCCGCTGCATTCGGGCGAGCAGCGGACGGTAGGCAGGGTCGGTGAAGAGGGCCTCGTCGGAAAGCAGGTCGGCGGCGGCGCGCTGGGCCTCTTCAACAGGGCGCAGGTCCCCCGCAAGGCCGATGGTGGAGAGGGCGGGGAGGCCGTGCTGACGCTGGCCGAAGAAGTCGCCGGGGCCGCGCAGGGCGAGGTCCTTTTCGGCGATCTCAAAGCCGTTGTCGCTCTTTTTCATGATGCCGAGGCGTTCTAAGGAGACCTCGTTGGTGGCGTCGCTGATGAGAACACAGGTGGAGGCGTGGGGGCCTCTGCCGACGCGGCCGCGCAGCTGGTGCAGCTGGGAGAGGCCGAATCGCTCGGCGTTTTCCACCACCATGAGGGCGGCGTTGGGGACATCCACCCCCACCTCCACGACGGTGGTGGAGACCAGCACCTCTGTCTCCCCGGCGGCAAAGCGGGCCATGACCGCCTCTTTTTCGGCGCTCTTCATCTGGCCGTGCAGCATCTCCACCCGGTGGGGATGCAGGCGCTGCTGCAGCTGGCGGGTGCGGGTGATGACATCGAGCAGCGGGGCCTCCTCCTCCGTCACCACCTCCTCGTCCCCGACGCGGGGACAGACGACATAGACCTGGCGGCCTTCCTTCAGGTGCTTTTCGATGAAGTTCTCCACCCGCGGGCGCAGCTTGCTGCGGACGACGAAGGTCTCAATCTTTTTGCGGCCCGCCGGGAGTTCATCCAGCACCGAGACTTCGAGGACGCCATACAGCACCAGCGCCAGAGTGCGGGGGATGGGGGTGGCGGACATGACCAGCAGATGCGGTGCGTCGCCCTTGCCGGCGAGGCGGCCGCGCTGGGCGACACCGAAGCGGTGCTGCTCATCGGTGACCACCAGACCGAGGCGGGAGAAGACGACGCCGCTCTCCTGCAGGGCGTGGGTGCCGACCACCACCTGCGCACGGCCCTCGGCGATGTTGGCCAGCGCCTGACGGCGGGCTGTCGCGGTGAGGTGGCCGGTGAGGAGGACGGTTGTGATGCCGAAGGGGGCGAGCATCCGGGTGAGGGTGCGGCAGTGCTGCTCGGCGAGGATTTCGGTGGGGGCCATCAGGGCGGTCTGGAAGCCGCTTAAGGCGGTGACATAGGCGAGGGCGGCGGCAACCACCGTCTTGCCGCTGCCGACATCGCCCTGCAGCAGGCGGTTCATGGCGAAGGGGCGACGGAAGTCGGCCAGGGCCTGTTCCACCGCCCGCTTCTGGGCGCCGGTCGGCTCAAAGGGGAGCGAGCGGTAGAAGGGGGTGATGTCGACAGGGGCGATGTGGACGGGGGTCTGTTCCCTGCCCCGCCGGCTCATGAGACCGAGGCCGAGCTGGAAGAGGAGCATCTCCTCAAACACCATCCGTCGCCGCGCCTCGCGCAGGGCGGCGAGGTCGGTGGGGGCGTGCAGAACGGTGAGGGCGGTGGTGAGGTCCATCAGATCGTAGCGGCGGCGCAGCGGCTCGGGAAGGGTTTCCGGTTCGCTGTGGGCCAGACGGCGGACGGCTTCGGCGGCAAGGCGGCGCATCTGCGCCTGTGCCAGCCCCGCTGTGAGGGGGTAGATGGGGACGAGGGCCGCGGCCTGCGGACTGTCCGGCAGGTCCATGGCGGGGTTGACGATGCGGCGACGGCTGCCCTGCTGTTCCCATTCGCCGTAGAAGACATACTCACCGCCCTGCAGAATCTGGCGCTTGCGGAAGGTCTGGTTGAAGAAAGAGACCTCGCCTGGGCAGTGCCGTCGCTGATGCGAAAGCGCAGGATCTCCATGCCTTTGCGGATGCGGGCCACCGACGGCGCGGTGATGACAAAGGCGCGGACGCTGCATCGCTCGCCCTCCCGCAGCTCTTTTAACGTACGGACAACGGTTCTGTCCTCATAATCTCTGGGAAAATGCCGCAGCAGGTCCTCGGCACAGTGGATGCCGAGCCGCTCAAGCAGCGCCTCTCTGGCCTCACCCACCCCGGGCAGGGAGGTCAGCGGCGTACCGGCTGCCGGTTTGCTTTGGTGTTCCATGGTACTCCTTTACTTAAGCCTCGAAGAGAGAAGCCAGCTGCTGCTCCATCCAGCGGACGCCGCCTTCGCTGTCGCTCTCCAGATTGAGCACCAGCACGGGGTCGTGCAGCGAGGCGCGCAGCAGGAACCAGCCGCGGTGGGGGCCGTTGACCCGCACGCGCAGCCCCTCGTGGTTCTCCGTTTCCGGCGCGAAGTCGGGATGGCGCTCCACCAGTTCGGCGAGGGCTTTGAGCAGACGGCTGCCCTGGACGTGAAAGTCGGGCTCGGTCAGGGCGATGCGGCGTTCGGCGCTTTCGGCCGGTTCGCGCAGGGAGGTGACCAGGTCGCCGAGAGCTTTGCCCTCTCGGTCCAGCAGGACGAGGGAGGCGAGGAGGCGGGCGGCGAGATAGGCGCCGTCGTCCAGGAACCAGTGCTCCCGCAGGGCGGCGTGGCCACTGGTCTCCATGGCGAGCGGGGCGTTGAGACCCTGGGCACAGAGGCGTTTGGCCTCGTCGATGACGTTTTTATAGCCGCGCTTGAAGCGGCGGTGGTGCAGGCCGTGGGCGGCGAGGAATTCGGGCAGGCCGTCGGAGGTGACGCTGTCGGTCACGATGACGCCGCCCGGGTTCTGCTCCGCCAGGGTGGCGGCGACAAGGGCGATAAGGCGGTTGCGGTGCAGCAGGTCACCGTCCCTGTCCACCAGCGCGACGCGGTCGCCGTCGGGATCGAAGGCGATGCCGAGGTCGGCTTTTTGACGGCAGACGGCCTCGCGCAGGCCGTGCAGGGCCTCCTCCTTTTCGGGGTTGGGGTCGCGGCCGGAGAAGGTGCCGTCGGGCGAAAGCCGGAGGCTGCCGCGGACGTCGGCCCCCAGCGGGGCGAGGACGTCGATGGCGAAGAAGCCGCCCGCGCCGCCGCCGGCGTCAACGAGGATGCGCTTGCCCTGCAGCGGGCGGATCCGGCCGGTGAGGCGGCGCACCCGCTCGAGGAGCAGGGCGGCGTAGTCGTGAAGAACGGGGCGGTAGAGGGACTTGGCAGGGGGCGGGGCGGGAAGCTCGGCAGCGCGGGTCAGCAGCCGGGTGATCTCCTGCCCGCCAAGGCCGCCGCAGGGGGTGTAGAACTTGAGGCCGTTTTTCTCTTTGGGGTGGTGGCTGGCCGTCACCATCACGGCGCCGTCGGCAGGACGGGGACCGGTGAGGCAGGTCAGATCCATGGCGGGGGTGGTGGCGACCCCGGCCAGCACCGGGCAGACGCCTGCTGCCGCAAGGCCGTTGACAACGCCCTGCGCCAGGGCGGGGCCGGTCAGGCGGGTGTCATGCCCCACCGTGACGGTGCAGCTGCCGGCAGCTCTCCCCTGCCGCACCATCTCCCCGAAGGCGTGGGCGATGCGCCCGGCCGTCTCAGGGGTCAGCAGGGCGTTCTCGCCCATCGCCGTGCCGCGAATGTCCGTGCCGCTCTTGAGTTTCATCCAGGCGGAATCCGTCATGGTCGCACCTCATTTCCTGTGTGAATGGAGGAAAAGCCTGTGCGGAGGAGGCTCCGCACAGGCTTTGCAGGTTACAGAACGACGCCCTCAACGTCCTTCAGCAGCGCCAGAAAGCGCTCGCCGTCCTCGCGGACGCCGACGCCCTCCAGATCTCCGTAGTGGAAGGGGATGACCAGCTTCGGGCGGGCCTGATTGACCGCCTCGGCCGCCTGCTCGAGATCCATCGTGTAGGTGCCGCCGATGGGCACGAAAAAGACATCGGCATCGGCCGCCAGGAATTCGGGGGTGACATCGCAGTCCCCGGGCAGGTAGTAAGAGCCGTCACCGGTGCGGACAATGTAACCCACCCAGTTGTTCTCCCTGGGATGGAAGGGCTTGCCCAGATTGTAGGAGGGCAGCACATCCACGGCGGCGGCGCCGATCGAGAGCATATCGCCGGGGGCCACAATGTGGACCTTCTTGTCACCAAAATCGGCGGCCAGCTTGTCGGCCACGTCGGCGGTGGCGACGAAGACGGTGTCTTCCTTGAGGACACGGCGCAGGTCATCCGGCGAGTAGTGGTCGTGGTGGGCGTGGGTGATGAGAACATAGTCGGCATCGTGTGGCTCGGTGATCAGCTGGAAGGGGTCGATATAGATCACATGCTCCTTCTCCAGCCGGACACCGGCCTGCTTGAGCTTCTTGACTCCGCGAAGCAGAACTGTATAATCTGTCATTTCAGTTACCTCCGTGATCCGACGCTTAACGGTCGGTCGTGCAGGGGCGATTCCCCCGGTCGTCAGCGCGGGTGACCCGGGATGCGGGCGGCGCTGCTTTGCTCTATTCTAACAGGTGACGGGCGAAAGTGCAACCTCATTTTGTCGAGAAAGCGGGCAAAGCTCCCGTCTTTTCTGCCGCCCATCGGCGTCTGCTGGCCGGCGGTGTCAAAAGTGGGGCGTCGGGATTGTCGGGGATTTAAGCAACTTCACTATTGCACCTTCGGCTTAAAAGGTGTATCATAAAATGGTCTGACAAAAAAAGACGTCGCGGCAGAACTCTGCCGCAGAAAGGGGATTTTATGAGCATCCGCAGCCTTTTTTCCGCCAAGGACATGACCGAGGGCCCGCCCTGGCAGCGCATCTGTGAATTCGCCGTTCCCATGCTGCTTGGCAATATCGCCCAGCAGCTGTACAACACGGTGGACTCGATCGTGGTCGGCAAGTATGTCGGCGACAATGCGCTCGCCGCCGTCGGCAGCTCGGGGCCGGTTCTCAATCTGATGCTGGCCATTTTTGTCGGCGTTTCGACCGGCGCCGGCATTGTCATCTCGCAGCGATACGGCGCGGGCGACCGGGAGGGACTGTCCCGCGCCATTGGCAACTGTCTTTCGCTGGCGGCGATTGTCTCGCTGATCGGCATGATTCTCGGCGTCGCCATCACCCGGCCGATGCTGACGCTGCTGGACACCGATCCCGCCATCTTTGAATGGTGTGCCGACTATCTGACCATCTTCTTCCTCGGCTCCGCAGGGTTTATCTTTTACAACATCCTGGCAGGCATCCTGCGAGGGATGGGCGACTCGGTGTCGGCGCTGTTCTTCCTGGTGCTGGCCACCCTGCTCAACATCGCGCTCGACATCTGGTTCGTGGCCGGCTTCGGCATGGGGGTACCCGGCGTGGCGCTGGCGACCATTATGGCGCAGGGCATTTCGGCGATCCTCTGTCTGTTTAAGCTGATGCGGATGCGCGATGTCTTCGACCTCAACTTCAAAATGCTCCGTCTGCGCAAGGACACGGCGCTGCACATCCTGAAGCTCGGCGTTCCCTCCGGCATTACGCAGGGAATCATGTCGATGGCGATGGTGGTGGTGCAGTCGCTGACCAACAGCATGGGTACGATGGTGGTTGCGGCCAATGTCATCATTATGCGCGTGGACGGGTTTGCCATGATGCCGAATATGACTTTTGGTCAGACGATGAGTGTTTACACCGGCCAGAACGTCGGCGCCGGACGGATGGACCGTGTTGAACTGGGACTGAAGCAGGGGCTGAAGATGGCGCTGGGGCTTTCGGCGACCATCACCACCATCCTGCTGCTGTTCGGCCATGTTCTCTTCAACATCTTCACCACCACTCCCGAGCTGGTGGATCTGGCAGTGCGGATGATGCGGATTATGGCGGCGGGGTATCTCTGCGTCGCCGTAACCCAGATTCTCGGCGGCGTGATGCGCGGCAGCGGCGACACGGTGACCCCGATGTGGATCACCATGTTCACCACCGTGGCACTGCGCGTGCCGGTGGCCTATCTGCTGGCGTTTCTCACCCGCAGCGACGCCTTCCCCCACGGGCATCCCTACGCGCTCTCCTGCTCCCTGCTCATCGCCTGGGTGATGGGCGCGGTCTGCTCCTGGTTCTTCTTCCGCCGCGGCAAGTGGCGCAAGACGGCGATGAAAGCCTCTGCGGGCGATAATGTCGATCTGCTCGGTGATGTGTAACGGATTCTGACCGAAGTCCGCAGCTGTCGAACAATAACAAAAAACAGCGGCAGGGACGATCCCCTGCCGCTGTTTTTTTCTGTTTCCCGCTGACCCGATCAGGTAACCGGGCGGGACTCGCTGCTTTGAATTACTCCTGCTTGGCGCCGCAGCTCTGGCAGAATTTGGCGTCCGCAGCGAGCGCGGTGCCGCACTGGAGGCAGAACTTCTTGCCGGCGGCAGGCGCGGGAGCGGGCTCGGCGGGAGTCTCGGGGACGGTCTTGATGTCGGCAATCTCGGCCTCGATGTCTGCAATGGTCTTCTTGGCGGCAGCGATCTCAGCGAGGATCTCGGCGCCCTCGCCCTCGAAGACAACACCGGCCTCCGCCTGCGCGAGGCACCAGGAGCCCAGCTGGATGATCTTCTCGTTGACGGTCTTCTCCGCCTCGTTGATCTTGAGCTTGAGCTTGGTGATCTCATAGGTGTTGCCGGCCTTGTTGGTGGCGGATTTGGTGATTTCGGTGACCTTGTCTAAAAAGCCCATGGGTAAATCCTCCTGTGATCGTGTTTTCGGCTGCACCGCAGCATTTTTGATATATGGTACAGTATACCACTTCTTCACGGCGATTTCAATGCCCTCCCCTCGGTTTTCCGTGGGTCGGATGGTATGATCTGTCCCATCCCCGCGGGGGGCGGGACCGGAAGCGGAACTTTTAAAAACCTGGAGAAAATTGAAAGTTTTGTCTTAACAACGACTTTCTTTTATGATATGATAGAAGACAAAGCATCCATCACCGACAAATCAACATCATCTTAAGGAGGAACACACAATGCTGGGATATGAGAAGGTCTCCTTCCTCGGCAGCGCCACCCCGCTGGAGTATCTGCCTTCGATCTCCAAAGAGCTGGGGCTGGAGTTTTACATCAAGCGCGACGATCTCACCGGTCTCGGCGTGGGCGGCAACAAGCTGCGCAAGCTCGAGTACCTGTTGCACGAGGCACAGCAGCAGGGGGCGACGACGCTGCTGACGATGGGCGGCGCGCAGACCAACCACGGCCGGCTGACGGCGGCGGTGGCTGCCAAGTTCGGCATGAAGTGCGTCATCGTCTGCTTAGACGAGTATCCGGGCGAGGTCAGCGCCAACATTCTCCTCGATCGTCTGATGGGGGCCGAGGTGGTGCTGAAGAAGAACGACGGCCGGCCGGCGGATGTGCAGTATGCGGAGACGGTGGCGGCGGTGCGCGCGCGGTATGAGGAGGCCGGCGAGAAGGTGTATGAGATCCCGATCGGCGGCAGTAATGTCACCGGAATGCTGGGATATTACGAGTGCGCGGTGGAGATCACCCGTCAGGCGGAGGCGATGGGCATCGGCGACGCCACTTTGATCAGTACGGTCGGCAGCTTCGGCACCTATATGGGGCTGTTTTGCGGACTGAAAAACGAGAATTCACCGCTGCGTCTCAAGGGGATTGCCATCTCGCCCTTTGACGAGGCCAAAAAGCAGCGTCTTCTCGCCTATTATCAGGAGGCGAAGGAGAAGCTGGGGCTCTCTTACGAGGCGAAGGCGGAGGATTTTGAGATCGAGACCGAGTACACCAGAGGCGCTTACAACAACGAGAGCGCCGAGGTGCGCGAGGCCATCTATCTCATGGCCCGCAAGGAGGCCATTATTCTCGATCCCTGCTACACCGGCAAGGCCTTTGCAGGGATTCTGGAGATGGTGGAGAGCGGCAAACTGGAGAAGGGCTCCAAGGTGATCTTCCTGCACACAGGCGGACTGCCGGGGATTTATACCAAGCACCACCGTCTGGCATTTGAGCGGGAGCTGATTGACGGGGTGACGATTCTGCCCTGACGGTTCTGTTCCGCCTTCTCTTCCGGGAGGGGTAAGAGAGGGAAAATCCCCTGGTCTTGCCCTTCTTTAAACTTAAACAAGAGCGAACAAGAGCTGAAAAACAGGGGCGGTGCCGGTCGGCATCGCCCCTGTCTGTGTGGTTTTGTGCGGTATTCTGACGACGGAGCTATCCCTGCCCGTCCAGCAGCAGCTGCTCTGCTTTTTGCAGCTGGATATCCTCCTCATAGGCCACCGATTTGGCCAGCTGGTCGTAGGCAAGCGGCATTTCGACGGTGTGGTCCGGCTCGAGGCCCACGCCGTCGTAGCCCTCGCCGTCGGCGGGGTAATAGAGGGCGTAGGAGATGTTGGCGCCGGTGCCGTCGCCGAGGGACTGGAAGACCTGGACACTGCCTTTGCCGTAGGTCGTCTCCCCTACCAGCGGCGCCTCGTGGTAGTGGCGCAGGGTGGCGGAGAACAGCTCGGCGGCGCTGGCGGTGTAACCGTTGACCAGCACGGCCATCGGCAGATCAAGCTGATTGCTGTCGGAGGTGATGATCTCCGCCTCGCCGGCAGCGTCGACAATCTCGATGATGGTCCCCTCCGGCACCAGGCGGTCGAGCATATCGCAGACGGCATTGAGCTCGCCGCCGCTGTTGTCGCGCAGATCGAAGATGATGCCGGGCACCTTGGCGGCGATCAGGGCGTCGAGCGCCGGATAGAACTGGTCGGGGGTGGTGAGGTCGAACTCGGTGATGCGCAGCAGACCGAGGCCGCTGTCGAGAATCTCATGGGAGACGGTGGGCACCTCCACCCGGGCACGGGTGGGCGAGACGGTGAGCTGCTGCTCTCCCCTGCGGACGGTCAGGTTGACCACCGTCCCCTCCTCGCCGGGGATGGCTTCGACCGCCGCCTCATACCCCATCTCGGTGACAGGCGTACCCTCCACCGCTTCGATCAGGTCGCCTGTCTGCAGCCCGACCGAGGCGGCGGGCGAGTCGTCAAAGACCTCGACCACACGGATGAGCAGGGTTTCCACATCCTGCACCGCTGTGATGCCGATGCCGACAAAGCTGCCGGAGAGCATATTCCAGTTGTCCTCATAGAGATCCTTGGGCATATAGAAGCTGTGCAGGTCGCCGAGGCCGTCCATGTAGCCGGTGAGAATGCCGTCCATCAGGGCTTCCTCGTCGATCTCGTGGACATAGATCTCGCGCACCAGCTTGTCAAGCTTGATCAGCTTGCCGTAGCGCTGCTGCATATCGTTGACATCCAGCAGCGCCGTGTTGACCACCCGCTGGTAGGCGAAGATGGTGAGGGCGAAGGTGAGCACGCTGCAGATGATGCAGGTGCAGAGGAGGGTGATCCAGCTGAACCGTCGTTTCATGGGCATCTCTCCGTTGGGGGATGATTTGTGGGGGCGGTGCGAAAGGGGTCAGCATTCCCCGGCAGGAGCGGGGTGCCGTCAGGAGGGGGTCACATAGTCGAGAGGCTGCACACTGTCGCCCCGGACGCGGACTTCAAAGTGCAGGTGGTTGCCGGTCGAAAGGCCGGTGGTGCCGACCACGCCGATCTGCTCGCCGCGCGCCACCGTAGCGCCGACGCCGACCGAGGCGGAGTATTTCATATGGGCATAGAAGGTGGAGAGGCCGCCGCCGTGGTCGACGGCGATGTAGTTGCCCCAGGCGGAGTTGTAGCCGGCGGAGACGACGGTGCCGGCGTTGGCGGCGAGAATCTTGCTGCCGCCGGCGGCGCCAATGTCGATGCCGGTGTGCAGCTTATAGACACCGGTGACGGGATGGGTGCGCATTCCGAAGGGGCTGGTGACGGTCTTGTAGCCGGGGGTGGGCCAGATCATGTCACCGCCGATGTACTCGCTGTTGGCGCGGGCGGCGAGCAGCTTTTTCAGCTCGGCGAGGAACCGTTCCTCCTCGGCCTCGGCCTCCTCGAGCAGCTCCTTCTGACGGGCAATGTCGCCGTCGTAGGCCTTGATGTTGGCATCGGCCTGGTCCTGGCGCTTCTTGAGGGCGCTGCGGTCGCTTTCCGCCTCTTCCTTGAGGGTGGCCTGCTCGGTGCGGGCCAGCTCGATCTCGGCCTTGGCGTCGAGCACTGCCTGCTTATCGTCGCGCATGGCGGTGATGAGCTGCTCATCGTAGCGGGCGATCTCGGCGGCGTAGTCCATGTGGGTGAGGAAGTCGCGCAGGCTGCCGGAGGAGAAGAGCACGTCGAGATAACTCAAGGTGCCGCGCTCGTAGGTTTCGCGGATGCGGGCTAAGTAGATCTCGGTCTGACTGTCCACCCTAGACTGAATGTCCACACTCTCGGCCTCTTTTGCGGCGATCTGCTCATCGTACTGGGTGATCAGCTCGTCGTAGACCCCGATCTTGTCGTTGAAGTTGTTGATCTCCTGCTCCAGCTCGTTTTTCTTCTGAAGCTCCGACTTGCGGTTGGCGGTGGAGGAGTTGATCTTCTTCTGCAGCTCCTTTTGCTGCTTGGTGAGATTGTCGAGCTTGTTTTGCAGCTCGGTGATCTCATCGGCTGCCAGAACCTGCAGCAGGATGGGCCCGGCGACACTCAGCAGCATCAGCAGAGCGATGATCAGCGCCATCACCCGCATACCCTTCTTGTTTCGCATGGGGAATCGACTTCCTTTCCTGTGGGAATACTTATGGGCGGGTGCCTCAAAAAAGGCACGTCCTTACCAAATCAGACATCAAAATACCGGCGGATCGAGATGGAGCTGCCCAGCACGCCGATCAGCAGGCCGCAGACCGAGGCCACCAGCAGCATCTGACTCGAGACTTCGGCAAAGGGGAGAATCTCAAAGATGCGGATGGTTTCGCCGAGCTTGACCATGACATTGGTGTAGGTATACCAGACAAAGAGGTGGCTGATGACGGCGGCGAGCAGGCCGATGATGGCGCCTTCAAAGATGAAGGGCCAGCGGATGAACCAGTCGGTGGCACCGACGAATTTCATGATGTTGATCTGCCTGCGGTTGGTAAAGCGGGCGATCTTGATGGTGTTCATGATGATAAAGAGGGAGGCGACGAACAGCAGGCCCATGATCCAGTAGCAGATGAAATAGATGGATTTGGCCACCGAGAGCATCCCGTCGATGGTGTCCTGATTCTGCTTGCGGATGCGGGCCACGCCCTCGATGCGGGAGAGCTGGTAGATCGTCTCCTCATAGATGGTGATGTCCTTCATGGTGACCGAGAAGGAGTTGGGGAGGGGGTTGATGCCCTGGGCTTCGAGGTCTTCATAGAGGTCGTATTCCTCGGCGTAGGTCGCCTTGTAGTCCTCAAACGCCTGTTCCTTGGAGATGAACTCACAGGCAGCGACATTTTCGATCTGCTCGATGCGGCTGCGGATCTCGGCAAAGCGGTCGGAGGGAACCTCGTCGTCCAGAAACAGCATGGTGAGGTTTTCCTCCTCCATCCGCTGCAGATTGAGGTCGACATTGAGGTAGATCAGCCAGAAGTTGCCCATGATGAAAAGGCAGGCCGCGAGGACGCCGACGGCGGCGAAGGAGATGTATTTATTGGAGCGGAAATATTTCACGCCCTGGGAGATAAAGTAGAAAAAATTACTGCCTCGCACTGTACTGCCCTTCCAATCTGTCGCTTAAGACTCGACCCTTTTCGATGTAGATGACCCGTTTTTTCAGCGCGTTGACCAGATTTTTCTCATGCGTCACCACCACAACGGTGGTCTTGCGCTTGTTGATCTCGTTGAGCAGGCCCATGATCTCCCATGACATCCTGGGGTCGACGTTGCCGGTCGGCTCGTCGGCCACGATCATCATGGGGTTGTTGACCAGCGCCCTCGAAAGCGCCACCCGCTGCTGCTCGCCGCCCGACAACTCACTGGGAAAGGCCTTGGCCTTTTCGCTTAAGTTCATCAGCTTGAGCACATAGGGTACCCGGCGCTGAATCGAGCGCCGGGAGCAGTTGGTGGCGTTCATGGCGAAGGCCACGTTGTCGTAGACATTCAGCTCGTTGATGAGGCGGAAGTCCTGAAAGACAACGCCCATTTTGCGACGCAGATAGGGTATGTCGCGATGGCGCAGCTGGGAGAGGTCCTGCCCGCCGACATAGATCTTGCCGGAGGTAGGCTCCTCTTCCTTCATCAACAGCTTGATGAGCGTGGATTTTCCGGCCCCGGACGGGCCGACGATAAAGACGAACTCCCCGTCCTCAATGCGCAGACTGACATCGTCGAGCGCACGGGTGCCGTTCTCGTAGGTCTTGGAGACGTTTTCAAAAATCAGCATGACTGTTGATACCCCTGCTTCGGTCGCTTGCATTTGCCTTTCCTCCGCTGCATCGGCGGAGCTTCTCTGTCGATCCGGTTTTTTTATTGTAACACACCGTTGCCTCCCTTTGCGTGAACAGCCTGTGACGGCTGCCTTGTCGCGGGGAGGCTCAGTGGCGGATGGCGGACGGTGCGCAGGCCGGCGCGCCCGCTGCACCCCTTAGAATTTATTCTGGTTGGCGGACAGGTAGCTGTTGACCATCAGCGCCACCTTGAAGACGATGGCGTTGTCAAAGTCGCGGATGTCAAGCCCCGTCAGCTTCTTGATCTTTTCCAGGCGGTAGACGAGCGTGTTGCGGTGGACAAAGAGCTTTCTCGCCGTCTCGGAGACATTGAGGTTGTTTTCAAAGAATTTTTCGATGGTGGTGAGCGTTTCCTCATCCAGGCAGTCGATGCTGCCCTGCTTAAAGACCTCGGTGAGGAACATTTCACACAGGGTGGTCGGCATCTGATAGATGAGGCGGCCGATGCCGAGATTGTCGTAGCTCATGACCGAGGCGCCCTTGTCGAAGACGTTGCCGACATCGAGCGAGAGCTGCGCCTCCTTATAGGTTCTCGCCAGCTCCCTTAAGTTGGGGGCGATGGTGCCGACGCCGACGCAGCAGGCGGAAGCCGTGGTCTGCTGGATCTCATCCGCCACCTGCTGGGCAATTTTCAGGACGGAGGGGCTGCTGTCCCCCAGCTCGATGACGACGGCGGAGGAGGACTCGTTGATGTTGACCAGGTAGAAGCGCACCTTTTCGCCGAGGGCGCGGGTGAGCATATCGGGCAGCGTGGTCTTGAAGCGGCTCTCAAGGCAGACGATGAGCACAAGGCGCTTCTCTTCGTAGGCAAAGCCGAGGTCCTTGGCTTTGGCGTAGACATCGCTGGGGAGGATGTTGTCAAAAAGGATGTTTTTGATGAAGCTGCTCTTGTCGTACTTATCGTCGAAAAACTGCTTTAAGTTTCCGAGCGAAACCGAGATCAGGCGCGCGGCGCGGACGGCAACCTCATCGGTTCCCGCCACGAAGACGACGTAGCCGCCGACGGACTCGGCGCCGCTGACGGCGGTGTAGGTGTTGTTCTCATAACGGATCACGCCGTTTTCGTCGGGCTGCACACGGGAGAAGCCGTGGTAGGAGCCGCCGATATCGGAAAGGGCACTGCAGGCGATGATGTTGCCGCCCTCGTCCAAAATGCCGATCTTGCGGTCCACGACCTCACTGAGCTGGTGGATAATGCCTTGAAAAAATCTGTTTGCCATTGAAAAAACCTCCTGCTCCGCCCTAAAGTCGGATGTCCGTTTCTGCCCCTTCCGGGCAGCGGGTATCGCATGAAAACCAAGCAATTTGCACAGGAAAAGAGACTCTCCTTTGTTCAACTACAATAATATTCTACTATGTTTTCGGTCAATGTGCAACAACTTTTGCGAAAAAAATTGTTTATTTTGAGTATTCTAACTGAGAATGAAATTTTTTATGAGTTTTCAGGTAGTTTATCGAATTTTCCTTATTATTTAAGATCGTTGTCCAAAAGCCCTTTTCTCTGCTTCGTCAGGGGGCGGACAGAGGGCTCTGTTTGGTGAACAGGCTTCACTCCCCGGCAACAGACTTCCAGAGCGGCGCTCGTCCTTTTTGATAAACTTGCTGTTGATTTACGCCGCCGAGTTTAGTATAATGGAGTCAGGAGTATCCGGACATACGGGTGCGCTCCCCATAACCGCAGAACGCTTTCGGAAAGATAGGAGAGATACGATATGGTGAAATTAATCGTTGGTAAGAAGGGCACCGGCAAGACCAAGATGCTGGTCGATCTGGTGCATCAGGCGGCTGACGCCAGCAAGGGCAACGTTGTCTGCATCGAGAAGGGCAACTCCCTGACCTATGACATCAGACCCCAGGTGCGCCTGGTCCGCGCGGATGAGTTCAGGATCCACAGCTACGCCGCCATGAACGGCTTTATCTGCGGCATTATGGCCGGTGACTATGACTGTACCGATATCTTTGTTGACTCCATCACCAAGATCTGCGGCAAGAACGACGAAGAGATGGTCCTCTTCTTTGAGACCTTGAGCGAGCTGACCGACAATCAGAATCTGACGCTGACCTCCACCGTCTCCGCCGATCTCGCCGAGATCCCTGAGGCGCTGCACAAGTATGTTACCAACCTGTAAGAGGGAAAGAGAGGCGTCCGGCTGCTGCCGGGCGCCTTTTGTTGTTTTGTGACAGACAGCGTCGAAAGGAGGCTGGCAACATGACGGATCGAAGTGCGGCGGTCGGGAGAGAGCTGCGGCGGCTGCAGCAGGAGGAGCGGCGGTGGCTTGCGAAGCATCAACAGCCACGGGAGGGGCGGCTGGAGCGGCTGCTGGCGGAGCGGGTGCCGGCTGGGCTGCGGGAGAAGCTGGAGTCCGCCTTTTCCAAGGGTTTGATGACGGTGCTGAAGAAGGGCGAGGGGTGGAGCGAGCGGATGCTGCGCCGTCAGGCGGTGGAACAGGCGCACCGGCGGAATCTGCGCAACGCCCGGGTGATGGGCAGCAGCCGTTCCCTGAAGGCCTTTTCGGGGACAGCCGGGCGGACCGGCGTGGGGAACACGGTGCTGTCCGGGTTCTCGGGCGCGGGTCTGGGGCTGCTGGGCATCGGGTTGCCGGATATTGTGCTGTTTTCCCTGCTGCTGCAGAAGGCGCTGCGGGAGATTGCGCTGGGGTATGGCTTTGACGGCGGCAGCGACAGGGACCGCTGCTTTGACCTGCTGCTGATTCAGGGGGCTTTGAGCCACGGCGCGGCGCTGGAGCGGGTGAACGGGCTGCTCGACCGCTTCATCCGCACCGGAAACTTTCCCAGGGAGGTGACGCTGGACAGCTGTATTCAGGGGGCGGCAGACGCGCTGTCCGACCGGCTGCTGGAGATGAAGTTTTTGCAGAGCTTCGCCGTGGTGGGGGTGGTCGGCGGGCTGGGGGATCTGTTTTGTATGCGGGAGGTGACGGCCTTCGCGAGGCTGAAGTACCATCGGCGGTTTTTGTGGGGGGAGATGGAGAAGGCGTCAGCCCGCTGAGTGCTTGTCGTGCTTTGTTCGATCAATCAAAAATCGGCTGTCCATTTGGGACAGCCGTTTTTTCAGCTTGTCAAAAAAGCTCTGTTTGCCATGAAGAAAGTGAAGGCAGGCGGAAAAATGTGATTTTTCCGCCTGCCTTCGGCAGCAGCATAACCCGTGTCCCTCCT
>JAFQKL010000212.1 GCA_017396965.1 Clostridia bacterium | reverse complement strand
GGGTCTGTGCGTTGTGTTCAGGTGCTGCGGGTCGGGTAAAGCCTGCGCAGACTCCCTCAGTCAGCTTCGCTGACAGCTCCCTCGGAGAGGGAGCCAAAGAGCGCGGCGGGCAAGCTTTGTGTGTTGATGTCGGCGCGGTACGGCAGGCGGGGCTGCCCCCGTCGGCTGCATCGACACCCCCAAAGAGGACGCCCCGGGCGGGCGGCTTCCCGTCACTTTGACAAAGCAGGGACACCGCCGGAGAAGCGGTGTCCCTGAGAAAAAACAATCGGTGATCCCCGATCCAAGTCAGCGTTGACGGCAGGGCGACGGCGCTTTGCGGCCTCGTCCTCAATCGGGCAGAGCGGCGAAGAAGACCTCGCTGCCCTCCCGGCGCAGGGCCTGGGCCATGCGGTGGACGTCCGCCGCCGGCAGCGGCCCCGTTTCACACCAGCTGCCGGCGTCACAGGGGTGCCAGACCCACACCGGCTCCTGCGGCAGCTGACCGTTGACCCGCAGGTAGTAGCTGCAGACCATCCCGTCGGCCCGGGGGGTGACGAGGCGGCTGTCCGTCGGCAGCATGGGGAAGTGACGGCCCTGGGCGGCGGTGGTGAGGTCGCGCACCATGGCGGAGGCGGTGGGGTTGTGGGCGGCGCGGGCGGTCATGTGGACACGGCCGGAGCCGACGCCCTGGTACCACACCAGACTGCCGCCGGGCAGGTTGTAGAGCGGATCATCCTCGGTCACCAGCGTCGGCTGGACACAGACGTTGAGAAAGCCTTCCGCAAGACCGGCGCGGGCGGTGAGACGGCAGCGCAGGCCGCGGCTGTGGAAAAATTCCACGTCCGCCGGGTGCAGCGAGGCGATGCCCTCAATGGCCATCTCCTGCTCGGGCGGCAGACGGCCGAAGGCCACGCCGCAGGCGAGGATGCACTTGCGGGCGGTGTCGCGCCCCTCGATGTCGTCGCTGGGGTCAAGCTCGGCAAAGCCGCGGCGCTGGGCCTCTTTCAGCGCGCTGTCGAAATCGCCGCCCTTCAGCTGGACGGCGTTTAAGATGAAGTTGGTGGTGCCGTTGAGCACCCCGCCCACCTGCTCGAGACGGTCGCTCTGGCGGGCGTCGGCAATCGAGGTGAGGTAGGGCAGGCCGCCGCCGCAGGAGGCGTTGAAGAGGAAGGCCACCCCCTGCTCCTCCGCCAGCCGCGCCAGCTCCGGCCCGTGGACGCTGACCAGCTGCTTGTTGGCGGTGACAACGTGCTTCTTTTGCAGCAGCGCCGCCTTGAGCATCGAATAAGCAGGCTCCAGACCGCCCATCGCCTCGGCGACGGCGGCGATTTCAGGATCGGCGAGGATCGCCTCATAGTCTGAGGTCTTCTTCTCCGCCGCATTTTCCTTGCCCGGGCGGACGTAGATCTGCGCCACCTCCAGCGCCGGGCAGGCTTCGATCAGGGCCGCAGTGTCCTTTCCAATCGTTCCGTATCCAAGAAGTGCCACCTTCATGCGCGTTGCTCCTCTCCCCTCTCCCGCCGCCCATCGGCGGGGGGCTTGTTCTTGGGGTAAATTATACCACCCGCAGCAGTTGCTGTCAATCAACCAGGGGGCGCTATGTCCTATTTTCGGGAAGACAATGGATCGGTCAAAGGTTTTTTGACCAGGGGTTTGACAAACGATGTCCCTTATGCTATGATAAGGCTGTAATCGCTACAATTGTGGCGGAAACTTGGATTCAGGAGAAAGGAGCGCCTATGCAGACCAACCCTTCCCCGAGTGGCACCCCCGGCACGACAAGCGGAAGCTACGATGTCTTCCGGATGGTCTTTGTCCCGTTCGATGCGGTACTCACCGTCTTTTTGCTGATGCTTCACGACACGTCCGCCCGGCAGGATGCGGCGGGCGGCGCCGGATACACCTCGCCGCTGCTGGTCGGCGGACTGTGGATTCTGTTCTGCGTCTGGCTGTGGCTGGCGATGAAGAAGCAGGCGCACGCCGCCTGGACGGGGGCGGTGATCTTCTCCGTCAAGATCCTTCTCTTTTACGGCTGGCTGCTCTTTTTCACCGAGGGCCACCTTCTCATGCGCGCCTACCGACCGTTTGGCTATGTGGTGTACGACAAGCATTTCTACGCGCTGGCGCTGCTGCTTCAGCTGCCTTTTCTCTGGCAGGTCCTCCGCCGGCGGGATCTGTTCCACGGCGGCGGCCCCGACTTTTTCCGGCGCTACCGCAGCGATGAGGAGATCCCGGTGGACTATATGGAGTTCTACATCAACGCCGGCCGGATTGTTTACGGGCTGGAGGCGCTGGCGCTGAGCTTCGCGCTGGCGCTGCAGCTGTTTCCTGCGCTGGCGAAGTCGTTTCCCGGACCGGCGGAGTCACTCGGCGGGATCACGGCATCGCCATTGGAATGGCTGTCGGCGGTGGTCTCGCTGGTGTTTGCCTTTGCGACGCTGTGGGCGCTGGGCAGGCGGCTGCCGATTGCCTGGTATATCGTCCTGCTCAACAGCGGCTGGATTCTGCTCGGTGATCTCATCGCCCTGCTGCGCTCCCCGGCAACCTATTCCTTTGGCGGCACGCTGCTCGACCTGCTGTTCACCGCAGCCATCGCCGTCTACTGGTACAAGCGCAAATGCCTCTTCATCCCCGATGGCTACACCCCGACCGCGCCGTCGGCGGACGGCGGGTTTTCGCCGGAGGCCGGAGCGGAGGGATGAGGCGGAGGGACTCGTGTCTCTGCAATCTAAAGAAAGACCCGGGGACGACGCCCCGGGTCTTTTTTTTTGCATCCTCTTTCAGCGGCGCGAAAGCCCCCCTCATCCCTCAAAGGTCGCAAGCCCAAACACGTCCGGGCTGTCCGCCCGCCACCGGCCCGGCTCGCCGGCCAGCCAGGCGGGGACGCGCTCGATCTCCCAGCCCAGCTCCCGCAGCAGAGCGAAGTCGCGCTGGCGGGTGCGGGGGGTGAGGTCGGGGTAGTGTTCCCCGTACCAGCCGAGGGGGTCGTCGTACCACATCCCGGTCATCATGCGGGCGAGGCGGATGATCCGCTCCATGTAACGGC
Organism: Clostridia bacterium; assembly: GCA_017396965.1. GTDB lineage: Bacteria > Bacillota > Clostridia > Oscillospirales > Feifaniaceae > Galloscillospira. The sequence continues at coordinate 2,198 of JAFQKL010000212.1, read as the reverse complement.
GCTGCGTCTTGTTGTCCGGCCAGTCGGCCTGCCCGTCGCGGACGCGCTGCGGCAGGTAGGCGGCGGCGTGGCGGTCGAAGCGGTAGCGGATCAGCGCCGCGCGGCGCAGGTACTGCAGGTCGCGCTGCAGCGTCTTGCGGCTGACGGGGAGGAGGCTGTCCAGCTCGCGCAGCTCCACCTCCTCGCAGTAGTAGAACAAGTAGTACAGCGACAGCAGCCGCTTGGTGCGCTCGCTCTCCATGGGGGCCTCCTTTCAGCGCGGCTCGGGCAGCGCCGCCCGGTCGTAGGGCGGCAGGCGGTGGTAGGTGATGCCGGGACGTCCGCCGCTGAGCAGGCGGAAGACGGCCTCGCCCTCCTCCCCCTGAAGCTGCGGGTGCAGACTCTCAGGGTCGGTGAGCAGGAAGGCCTGCACCTGCTTTACCTGCGGGCAGGCTTCGATCAGGCGGCAATAGCCGCGAAACTCGCCGCGGGGCGGTCGCGGCATCAGGGTGTTCTCCTCCAGATAGAGGTCGCGCAGCAGGTTGGCATAGAAAAACAGCTCACTGAGCCCGCCCATCGAACAGTTGCCGCGCACCGCTTCACCTTCTTCGGCGGCGGTTTTCAGCTCAAACAGCAGCAGCCGGTCCCCCTCGACGGCCCAGAGGTCAACGGCGGACTTGCGGCCGGGGAACACCCGCTTTCTCCCGCTGGCAACGCCGCCTTCAAACAGTCCCACCGGCAGCTGGCGCCACACGGTAAAGTCTTCGCCCACGGCGAAGCCGCCGCGGCGCAGCAGGTCGCGCAGCAGCGCCGGATTCTGTCCGAAGGAGGCCTCGGCGCGGTTTTCGGCGCTCCTGTCACCGGCGTGGGCTTCGCTCAAGGGGATGTTGTTGCTGAAACGGCGGCCTCTCTGCTCAAGGTAGAGGGCAAACTCCTCCACCACCCGCGCCAGGGCGGGCGAGAGGGTGAAGCGGTCCGCGAACTGGCGGGAGAAGCAGAGGGCGCGGTAGAGAAAGCGGCCGTAGTGGGCGTCGCCCACGGCGGCGCGGCGGCGTTCGGGGATGACATCAGGGAAGGGGCCGCGGCCGGAGGGGAGCGGGTCGCCGGGGGCGAAGCGGCTCTCGCCGTCAGGGGAGACGGGAGGCTCGGCCACCACGTCCAACCGTACCGTCCAGCCCGGCGCGTGGGCGAGGAGGAGGGCGGCCCACGCTTCAAAGGCGGCGCGATTGTCCTGCAGATTGAAGGGCGGCAGGGCAGCGGTCCACTTGCCGTCCTCCCCGCGGTAAAGGGCGCTGCAGCGCAGGCCCAGGGACTGCCAGGAGAGGAAGGTCATGGTCACCCGACGGGCGGCGGGGTCAACGGCGAAGTCGATGCCGTCGGGCGCGAGAAAGGAAAGCTGCTCCAGTTCGATTTTCTTCACTTGGTGTTCCTCCTTCGGTTGGAATCCCTGCGGCATGGCAGGGGGAAGCACGACGAAACGGCTTTGGGGACGTGGCGGCAGCCGCGCTGCGCAGGGCGGGGACGCGCCGTCCCCTACCCTGCCCGCACCACCCCCGGCCCCCCGGCTGTGGCGATCACCACACTGCCGATCCCCGACTCCATCTCGGAATCGACATAGGCACAGGTGAGAAAGCGCCCTTCCCCCAGGGGGATGAGGTGATCCTCCCACGCCTCCGTCTCCTGCGGCACGGTCAGCATGGTGAGCATGGGGATGCCGAAGACGCGGCAGCGGATGACGTGGCAGACGAGAATCTCCCCGTCATACTCCTCCTCCACCCGGCGGACAACCTCCGTCTCCTCCTCGCCAAAGGGGCGGGCGGCGCCGTCGGCCCCATGGGAGAGCCAGGGGAGGCCGCGCTGCTCCCAGTCACGGCAAATCTCCTCCCCCATTTCCAGTTGACGCAGAAGGCGCAGGGCCTCCTGGCGCATCTGCGCCCTTGTCGCTTTTGCCATCTCTATTCCTCCCCCACCGTCCATGTCTGCAGCAGCTGCTGCTGCGCCCATTCCACATCCACCCGCCGCGGAAAGGTGAGCAGCCCGGCCCGTTCGCAGAGCAGCGGCCAGAGGGCGGGGACGCTCTCGGCGACGCAGCGGAGCAGGTCGGCCCCGGCACCCATCAGGGCGAGGGCGCGGGTGCGGGGGTCGGCCGCCCGCAGCAGGGCGGCGCGGCGGGCGGGCGGGAGGGCGGTGAGGCTGTCCAGCCGCGGGTCGAGCGAGGC
>JAFQKL010000211.1 GCA_017396965.1 Clostridia bacterium | reverse complement strand
GACGGCACAAGTATAAAAGGAAACGGGAAAGAGAAAGCCCGGCGGAGAACCGAAGACAGCGAACCGCTGACCGCTCCCCGCCGCGCTCATCCCTACTTATCATAACAGATTCGCCGCAAGGACGCAAGTAAAGGTAAGGCAAAACCTGCCGTCTCCGCCCAAATCCGCAGCGGCCGCTGCGAAATCCCTGCGAAGTCGCCGGAAAAACGTCCGTTAAGCCGCCCGGAGGACGTCCGTAAAGGCGTGGGGGGAGACATCAGCATCACCGCCCCGGAAGATGCCTGCAACGCCGCCCGGAGGACAGCTGCAACACCGCCCCGGAAGCCGTCAGCAAAGCCGACCCAAAGACAGACGTCTGCACAACACCCCGGAAGACGTCGGCAACACCGCCCGGCCCCCCGAAAACCTCACATAAAGCGGCCTCAAAGACGGCCGTGAAGGATGCCCCCCGGCCGTCTGAGTCGCAGATCTTCCGCGTCGCTTCGGCAAGCGGCTGCGGCGCATCGCCGCAGGACCCCTGCACAGGGGTTTCCTGTCACAGACATCCCCTGCACAGGCCCGCCGCGGCAGCGCCTGCGCTCTTACTTCCCCGGCAGCGGCGGCTTCTGGAAGGTGGCGGGCGCGATGCGGCGATAGGGCGAGTTCTGGCTTAAGTTCTCCGAATAGCTGATCAGCAGATAGCCGCCCGGCACGGTGGCGTCGAAGAAGCGGCGCACCAGCGCGTCCTTGGTCGGCTGATCGAAGTAGATCATCACGTTGCGGCAGAAGATAATGTCGAACTTGCGCTTGAAGCGGATGGGATCCATGAGGTTGTGGGTCTGGAAGATGACGTTGTTTTTCACCTGCGGGGTCACGGTGTACGACCCGTCGCGGTTCTGGGTGAAATACTTCTTCTTCCACTCCGCCGGTACGGTGTCCGGCAGCTCGTAGGTGCCGCGGCGGCCGGTGGCCAGCACCTGCTCGCTGATGTCGGTGGCGAGGATGCGGGTGTCCCACGCGGCGGCCTGGGAGCCTAAGAGGTCGAAGAGGTACATGGTGATGTTGTAAGGCTCCTCGCCGGAGGAGCAGCCGGCGCTCCAGATGGAGAGATTCTTGTCCTTCTGGTGGCGCTTGATCACCTCGGGCAGCAGGACGTTCTTGAAATAGTCGAGATGGTCCCGCTCTCGCATAAAGAAGGTGTAGTTGGTGGTCAGCTTGTTGAGCACCAGGGTGATCTCGTCCTCATCCTTGCTTTTGAGCAGGTGGTTGACGAAATCGGTGAAATTTTTATAGCCGCGCTGGCGGATGGCGGGGGAGAGACGCCCCGTCACCAGCTGGCGCTTCTGGGTGAGGTCGATCCCGTAAGTAGATTGGATAAACTGCACCAGCCGACGGAAATCCGCCTCCTGAATGGTCATGGGGGAAAAGACCGAGCCCCCTCCGCTCTTGGTGCGATCAGTCATGCGAGAGGAGCTGAACGCAGTCCAGCACCAGCATGGTGCCCGAACCGTCGGGGATGGTACACATACCGTTGACCAGCTTCTGGCTGTGGGCCGGCACCGGCATCACCACGCGGTTGGGGATGCTGATCATCTTGTCCACCGCGTCAACGAGGATGCCGATGGAGGTGCCCTCGTAGTCAAGCACCACCAGCAGGCTCGAGCCTTCGTTTTCCATCTTGCCGAGACGCAGGCGCACATCCATCACCGGGATCAGCTGGCCGCGCATATTGATGACGCCGCGCACATAGTGCGGCACCACCGGCAGCGGCGTGACGGCGACATTGTTCAAAATCTCGACGACATAGGCGGCGTCCACACCGAGCTTGAGATCGTCGATGAAAAAGATGAGGTAATTTCGACTGTCGCTGGGAACTTCCTGCGCGACGTCCTCCTCTTCGAGCAGCATGGCTTCGTTTTCTTCGTTCATGAAAGCGTTTCCTCCTTTACAGGGAGTCCTCCCGGCGGCGCCGGGGCGTGGGGGGCGGTCAAACTGCGGCCGGATCCCCATCCGACGCGGGGGATGGGGGATTCTGGATTAGAAGAAATTCTGCGCGGCGGCGTAGACGTTGCCGACATCGAGGATGATGCTGATCGAACCGTCGCCCAAAATGGAGCAGCCGGAGATGCCGTAGTCCTTCACCGAGAACTTGGTGACGTAAGCCGGCAGCGGCTTGACGACGATCTGCTGCTCGCCGATCAGCTCATCGACGAAGAGGCAGTAGGAGATGTCGCCCTGCTCGAGCCAGATCAGGATGCCGTCCTCCATGCGGTCGGTGCCGTCCAGATTGTAGAGATCCTTGGCGCGGAGGATCGGGTAGTAGTTGTCCATCACCTTGATCATCTCGCCGTTGACGCTGTCGTGCAGCACCTCGTCCGAGGTGGCCTTGAAGCTCTGGCGGATGTTGTTGATGGGAATCGTGAACATCGAGCCGCCGACAGAGACCTCCATGCCGTCCATGATCGCCATGGTCAGGGGGATTCTCATGATCGTCGTCATGCCCTGGCCCGGCTCGCTGGTGAGCGAGACCGAGCCGCCCAGCTCCTCGATGCCGCGGCGGACGACGTCCATGCCGACGCCGCGCCCCGAAAACTCGGTGACCTGCTGGTTGGTGGAGACGCCGGGGGCCATGAGGAAGTTGATGATCTCCTTGCGCGAATACTCGACATCGGGGGAGGCGAGGCCGTTGTTGATCGCCTTTTGCAGCACCTTGTCGTAATCGACGCCCTTGCCGTCGTCCTTGATCATGATGATGACTTCACTGCCGGTGTCCTGCGCGGAGAGGATGACCTCGCCGACCGGGTTCTTGCCGGCGGCGATGCGCTCCTCCTCGGTCTTCTCGATGCCGTGGTCGCAGGAGTTGCGGATCATGTGCATGATGGGGTCGCCGATGTTGTCGACAATCGTCTTGTCCACCTCGGTGTCCTCGCCGACGAGGGTGAGCTTGATGCGCTTGTTAAGCTTCTTGCTCATGTCGCGCACGATGCGGTTCATCTTCTGGAAGGTCTGGGAGACGGGGATCATGCGCAGGCTCATCGAGATGTCCTGCAGCTCGTCGGTGAGCTTGCGCAGCACTCTGGCCGACTTCTGGAAGGCGTCCAGCTCCAGGCCCTTTAAGTCGGGGGAGGAGGTGACCATCGACTCGG
>JAFQKL010000210.1 GCA_017396965.1 Clostridia bacterium | reverse complement strand
CGTCATGGTGCGCGAGGATCTCTCCTGGCCGGGGATGGGGGAGGAGACGTGGGTCTCCACCTTCGACGATCAGGTGCGCCGCGCCGACGGGGTCGTGCTCAGCCTGCTGAACGACTCCTATGCCGACCACGGCATGGTGCAGGACTTCCGCGGGATGCACGGCAGCAACTACGATGTCGCCACCGGGCAGGAGCTGGCGCTCACCGACGTGGTGGAGATCAACAACGACCTCGCCCTTGCCGTGGCCGCCGAGCTGAACCGCCACCAGTGGGCGGGGGATGTCGACTACACTGAGGCCGTGGAGCTCTACTTTGCCAACACCCCCTACGACGGCTTCGCCTGGACGCTTGACTACAACGGCCTCACCTTCTACTTTGGCGACGGCGACCTCGAAGAGCCGGGCAACGGCCGCAAGAGCGCCACCGTCTCCTTTGCCGAGCATCCCGCACTGTTCCAGGAGAAGTTCCTGACCGCCCCCGCCGCCTACCTGGTGGAGCTGCCGCTCGACCACCCCTTCTTCACCGATCTCGACGGCGACGGCGACACGGAGGAGCTGAGCGTCACCGCCCTGTATGACGCGGACGCCGGCTGCTACACCCGCTACGGCGTCTACGCCGAGGCCAACGGCGCCTTCCGCTATGAGGACTGCCATGCCGACGGGCTCCTTCCTTATTATCTGCGCACGGCCGAGGGCAGCCACTTCCTCTATCTGTTCTTCAAGGACTACGAGGGGATGACCCCCTTCTCTGCCCTGACCGTCTACGACGTCAACTACGGGACGCTGACCGAGGTCGGCAGCGTCAACGTCGGCCCCGGCTACCTCGGCAACGGCAGCTACCGCCTGCCCACCGACCCGGGCGAGTTTTATCTCGACAATTTTGACGGCGACCTGCAGGAGATGACGGCCTACGCCGTCGGCGCGATGGGTCTGCCGGCGCCCAGGCAGTGAGGCGCAGCGGCGCAGTCTGAGAAAGGACGGCTTCCGCACTGCTTTCACGGACGCATCCACACCCCTCCGCTCTGACCGGCGGAGGGGTTTTGAAGTTGTGACGAAACAGCAAAGATGTGACCAAGAAGACACCAATCGCCTTGGCAGAACCCCTGTTTTGTGGTATACTGAGTTGCAATATAGGGAATCTGTACAAAGATCTGATCAGAGAAGGAGATTGCCATGCCGCATCGCAGACGGCTCACCGCGCCGCAGACCCTCGCCCTCGGCTTCGCCCTCATCATCTTCACGGGCGGCTGCCTGCTCGCCCTGCCGCTCTCCTCGCAGAGCGGCGAGCCGCTCCCCTTTCTCGACGCCCTCTTCACCGCCGCCTCCGCCACCTGTGTCACGGGACTGGTGGTGTGCGACACGGGGACCCGGTTCACCCTGTTTGGCCAGATCGTCATCCTGCTGCTGATCCAGATCGGCGGCCTCGGCTTCATGACCTTCGCCATCGCCTTTTCCATGGCGGCCAAGCGGCGGATCGGCCTGCGGGAGCGGGCCTTCATGATGGAGGCGGTGAGCGCCGGGCAGCTGGCGGGTGTCGTCCGCCTCGCCCGGCGGGTGCTACTGGGGACGCTGCTTATCGAGGGGGCGGGCGCCCTGCTGTTCTCGCTGCGCTTTGTCCCGGCCTACGGCCTTGCGCGCGGGCTGTGGTACGGCCTCTTCCACGCCGTCTCCGCCTTTTGCAACGCGGGCTTCGATCTGCTGGGGGCGGAGCATGAGGTCTATTGCTCCTTTGTCCCCCATGCCGACGACCCCGTCGTCCTGCTGACGGCGGCGGCGCTGATCCTGCTGGGCGGCATCGGCTTTCTCGTCTGGGACGACTGGGTGGAGCATCGCTGGAAATGGAAGGACTACAGTCTCCACAGCCGCGTCGTCCTCTTGAGCTCCGCCCTGCTGACGGCCGGTTCGACCCTCCTCTTCCTGCTCCTGGAGCGCGACACCGTCTTCGCCCAAATGCCGCTGCCGACGCGACTGGTTCACGCCTTCTTTCAGGCGGTCACCCCGCGCACGGCGGGGTTTAACGCCATCGACCTGACCGCCTTGAGCGAGGGCGGCGCGCTGCTCACCATGCTGCTGATGCTGGTGGGCGCCAGCACCGGCTCCACCGGCGGCGGCCTCAAGATCACCACCGTTGTCGTCCTGCTGGCGGCGACGGCGGCCCATATGCGGGGGCGGGAGGACGTGGAGCTCGGCCGCCGCCGGATTCCGCATGAGGTGGTGTACAAGGCGTTTTGCAACACCGGCTGGTTCCTCTCCTTCCTGCTCGCGGTGGTGTTCACCCTCTCCGCACTGCAGCCTGCCATTCCCCTCAAGGACCTCTTTTTTGAGTGCATCTCCGCCATCGCCACCGTCGGCCTCTCCACCGGCATCACCCGGCAGCTGCTGCCGCTCTCCAAGGCGCTGCTGATTCTCCTCATGTACAGCGGCCGCGTGGGCAGCATGACCGTCTTCATGGCGGTGACGAAAAAGAAACGGGGCAAGCTGCGCTATCCCGAGGAGCAGATCATCATCGGATAGCCTCCCGTTTTTTTAAACCTATCATGATGAAATCCATCACAGAGACAACCATTGATATTAAGGAGGGATCTTCGTGCATTCGATGTTGGTCATCGGCCTGGGCCGCTTTGGCGGACACCTGGCCCGCAAGCTGATGGAGCTGGGCAACGAGGTGATGGCGGTGGATGTCGACGAAGCCGTTGTCGCCGCGATTGCCAAGGATGTCACCTGGGCGCAGGTGGGGGACTGCATGGATCCCGACACCCTGGCCTCGCTCGGCGTGGGTAATTTTGACATCTGCTTCGTCTGTATCTCCAACAACTTCCAGTCCTCCCTCGAGATCACCTCGCTGCTCAAGGACATGGGCGCCCGCTGCGTCATCTCCAAGACCGACCGCGACATCCACGCCAAGTTTCTCAAAAAGATCGGCGCCGATGAGGTGATCTACCCCGAGCGGGACATGGCCCAGCGCGCCGCCGTGCGCTACAGTGTCAACGGCACCTATGACTACATTGAGCTGACCGGCGAGTATGCGATTCTGGAGATACGGGTCCCCGCGGACTGGGTGGGCAAGACGGTGCGCGAGCTCGACATTCGCGGCCGCCTCAACATCAATATCATCGGCTACAAGCAAGGGGAGCGGGTGGTGCCGGTCACCGATCCCGGACACTGCTTTGTCGACCGGGAGCGCCTGCTGGTGGCGGGGGCCAAGCGCGACCTGATGCCCCTCATCGACGCGGATGAGCGCACCTCCTTCTTCGGCTGAGGCTTGACGGCCCGGCTCCAGCCGCCTGTGCGTTGCCCCGGTGATGGGGTGCGCTGTGGCGCCGTGACGCCGTGACGTTGTGACGTTGTGACACTGTGACGCTGTGACACTGTGACGACAAAACAGCCGCCGTGAATCTGTTCGCGGCGGCTTTGTCCTGCCTGTTTACGCTTTGCAGTGGAGACGGGGGGAAGCGGGGGCTGTGGGGAAGGCTCATGAACGAAAAGGGCGACGCGAGGGGAACGCGGGGCAGGTCTGCCCGGCGCGTTCTCCTGCGTCGCTCTTTTTCCTTGATTTCCTCTGCCGTCAGACGTTTATCGGAGCGGCGCATGAGATTTCACCCGGCCTCGCCTTTTTCCCTGCCTACTCCGCCGCCTTGAAGTTGTACAGCGGGCGGATCTGCTCGACGATCTCCACCGTCGGCCCGATGTGGGAGAGGATCTCGTCGATGCCCTTGTAGGCCATCGGCGCCTCGTCCAGCGTGTCGCGGCTGAGGCTGGTGGTGTAAATCCCTTCCATGGAAGCGCGGAACTCCTCCATCGTCAGCTTCCGCGCCGCCTCACGGCGGCTCATCAGCCGTCCCGCGCCGTGGGGGGCGGAGCAGTTCCAGTCGGGGTTGCCCTTGCCGACGCAGATCAGGCTGCCGTCGCGCATATTGATGGGGATCAGCAGCCGCTCTCCCCGCTCGGCGGACACCGCACCCTTGCGCAGAATTTTGCGGTCGGTGTCGATATAATTGTGGATGGTGGTAAACTGCTCCACCGCGGTCAGCCCCATGCCGGTGAGGATTTCGTCCACCATCGCCTTGCGGTTGAGGGCGGCGAAGCGCTGGATGAGCTTCATGTCGTGCAGATAGTCGTCGAGCAGGCGGCCCTCCACATAGGCGAGCTCCCGCGGCAGCGGGGTCTCCTGCTCGGTGCGCAGGCGGCGGATGGTCGTCTCGATCTCGCGGTGCCGTCCCTCGGCCTTGAGGGCGGCGATGGCGGCGTCGATCTGATACCGCGCCCCGCCCCAGAAGGCTTTGCGGCCCTCGTCCTGATAATAACGGGCCACCTCGTTGCCGATGTGGCGCGAGCCGGAGTGGACAACGAGGTACAGCCCCTCTCCTGCGCCGCGGCTGACCTCGATGAAGTGGTTGCCGCCGCCCAAGGTGCCGATGCTCTTTTGGGCGCGGTCCAGGTTGACCTGGTCGGCGCAGCGCAGCTGGGTTAAGTCGATTTCGTCATTTAAGGCGTGCGGACGGGTGCGCACCGCGAAGCCGCAGGGGATGCGGCTGCGGATGAGCGCGTCCAGCCGGGCGAAGTCGAGCGCGCATTCCGCGAGGCGGACCGTCTCCATGCCGCAGCCGATGTCCACCCCCACCATACCGGGGACGACCTTGTCCGTCACCGTCATGGTCGTGCCGATGGTGCAGCCCATACCGGCGTGGACATCGGGCATGATGTGGATTTTACAGTCGGCAAAGGCCGGCTGATCGCAGACCGCACGGATCTGGGCGGCGGCGGTTTCTTCCAGTTCGCCGGTGTAGCAGATGGCGGTGTTGTGGCGGCCCTGGATTTGGATCATGGGGGTGGCTCCTTTCGTGGTAGTTTTTTTGGGTGGAAGAAAATTTGACAACTGCTGTGCAGAGTTTGGCAAGCTCTTGCGGGAATTTGACAGGTTTCGTCAGAATCCCCTGCGTTCCCTTGGGATTTGACAACAGGGTCAGCAACCCCCCGCTTCTCAAAACCGCAGCGCGGCCTCGTCTGTGGGGGTATTTTGGAAAAACATGATGTGGTAGATCGGCAGGTAGGTGATCTTTCCCTTCTGCGAGATCGTCCGCTCATTGGAGAGGACGTAGGCTTTTTGAATGT
>JAFQKL010000209.1 GCA_017396965.1 Clostridia bacterium | reverse complement strand
GGCCAGATGCTCCCCTTCGGCATCAAGCTGCCGGTGCCCGAATTCCTCGACATGCACAAGAACCCCCTCCCCTTCGTCCTCACCCAGCTTGTCCTCGCGATCCCTGTCCTCATCGCCGGCCGCAACTTCTATATCAACGGCATCAAACACCTGATGGCCGGCTCCCCCAATATGGACACCCTGGTCGCCATCGGCACCGGCTCCGCCTTTGCCTACAGCCTCTACGCCACCTTCATGCTGCTCAAGACCGGCGATATGCACTACGTCCACTCGGTCTACTACGAGTCCTCCACCATGGTGGTGACGCTGGTAATGCTCGGCAAATTCTTCGAGCAGCGCGCCAAGGGCCGCACCTCCGAGGCCATCCGCGCCCTGATGGACCTGGCCCCCAAAACCGCCATTCTCCTGCGCGACGGCCAGGAGGTGGAGGTGCTGGTGGACGAGGTGGTGGTCGGCGACCTGCTGCTGGTCCGCCCCGGCACCTCGATCCCGGTGGACGGCATCGTCCGATCCGGCGCCTCGGCGGTGGATGAGTCGATGCTCACCGGCGAGAGCCTGCCCATCGAAAAAGAGGTGGGCGACCCCCTCACCGGCGGCTCCCTCAACGGAGAGGGCCTGCTGGAGATGGAGGCCACCCACGTCGGTGCCGACACGGCACTGGCCAAGATCATCCGTATCGTCGAAGAGGCCCAGGGCAAAAAAGCCCCCATCGCCCAGCTGGCGGATAAGGTCTCCGGCGTCTTCGTCCCCACCGTCATTGTCATCGCCCTGATCTCGTCGGCGCTGTGGTGGATTTCGGGGAAGGACATCACCTTCGTCCTCACCGTCTTCGTCTCAGTGCTGGTCATCGCCTGCCCCTGCGCCTTGGGCCTTGCCACCCCCACCGCCATCATGGTGGGCACCGGCAAGGGGGCGGAGCTGGGTGTCCTCATCAAGAGCGGTGAGGCGCTGGAGACTGCCGGCCATGTCGATGTGGTGGTGCTGGACAAGACCGGCACCGTCACCGAAGGCAAGCCCCGCCTCGATGAGGTGGTGGTGCTCAAGGGCGAGGAGCAGCAGCTGCTGCGGCTGGCCGCCTGCGCCGAGCAGGGGTCGGAACACCCCGTCGCCCGCGCCATCGTCGAGGGCGCACAGGAGCGCGGCCTCACCGTCGCCCTCCCCGAAGCCTTCACCGCCGTCCCCGGCCACGGCATCGAGGCCACGGTGGACGGCCTGGAGCTGCTCTGCGGCAACGCCAAGCTGATGGAGCTGCATAAAATTGACATCACCGCCGCCGAGCAGGAGCGTCAGCGCCTGGCCGCCAAAGGGAATATGCTGATGTACCTCGCCGTGGACGGCGAACTGGCGGCGCTGCTCTCGGCCCGCGACCAGATCAAGCCCTCCAGCGTCGAGGCCGTCCGCCGCCTGCGGGCGATGGACATCGATGTGGTCATGCTCACCGGCGACAATGCGGCCACCGCCGCCGTCATCGCCAAAGAGGCCGGCATCGACCACGTCATCGCCGACGTGCTCCCCGAACACAAGGCCGAGGAGGTCACCCGCCTGCGCGACGCGGGCCGCAAGGTCTGCATGGTGGGCGACGGTGTCAACGACGCCCCCGCCCTCGTCAGCGCCGACGTCGGCATGGCCATCGGCAACGGCACCGACGTCGCCGTGGAGTCCGCCTCCGTCGTCCTCATGAGCGGAGACTTGGGCTCGGTCGCCACCGCCATCCAGCTCTCCCGCGCCACCATCCGCAACATCAAGATGAACCTCTTCTGGGCCTTTGCCTACAACACCGCCGGCATCCCCGTCGCCGCCGGCCTGCTCTATCTCTTCGGCGGCCCTCTGATGAACCCGATGATCGGCGGCGCGGCCATGGCAATGAGTTCGGTCTCGGTGGTCAGCAACGCCCTGCGGCTGAAGACCTTCAAGCCGGTGTGACCGGGGGAGGGGAGTCCGCAAGCAGATCCCGCACCGCCTCCACCGGCCCGAGGTCGAAGACCTGCCCGAACCCCAGCTCCCGCAGCAGCAGCGTCCCCGCCCGGCTGCGGTGGCCGGTCTGACAGCAGAGCAGAATCACCGCCCCCGCCGGCAGGCCCCGTCCCTCCACCTCCTCACGCAGCCGGGAGAGCGGCAGATTGATCGCCCCCGGCAGCGGCAGTTCTTCAAAGTCCTCCGCGTCCCGCAGATCAATCAGCAGCGCCCTCCCGGCGCGCAGCAGGTCTGCGGCCTCCTGAGGTGCCAGAGGCCCCCTCTCCACCGGCGGACAGGGCTTTGCCCGCAGCAGCAAAAGCAGCCCTGCCGCCAGCAACAGCAGAGGAAACAGCAGCCAGATCCCCACATCGGCACCCCCTTTCGTATTTTATCCTATGCCACAAACGCAGAAGGGTGCCCAACCAAAGAAGATTCGGGAAACCCCGAACCGATAAAGACACATGGATCACAAGGAAGGAGCAGACAACATGACTCATCACGACCACGACTGCAGCTGTGGCTGCCACCACGAGCACGACCACAGCGAGCATCACCACCACGGCGAAACCTGCGCCTGCGGCCACGACCACGGCACAGAACCCGCCCCCGCCCAGCACAGCCGTCCCTGTGACGGAGCCCATTCCCACACCGAGGAGGACGGAGGCGGAGGGGACGACGAGCCGCAACCGACAACGGCGGGTGCGGCGAGTGAGCATCACGATCACGCCCACGATCATGATCACGCGCACGCCCACGGCGAAGCCTGCACCTGCGGCTGTGACCACGATCATCACGACCACGGGCATCACGACCACGCCCACGGGCATGATCACGCGCACGCCCACGGCGAAGCCTGCACCTGCGGCTGTGACCACGATCATCACGACCACGATCATCACGACCACGCCCACGGCCATGATCACGCCCACGGCGAGACCTGCAGCTGTGGCCACGACCACAGCCACCACGATCACGATCATTCCGGCCACGCGCACACCCACGCCCCCGCCAAACGCGGCCACCTCATGACCCTTGAATGTGGCTGCGGCTGCGGCCACGACCACGGCCACAGCCACAACCAAGGTCATTCCCACGACCACGGTCACAGCCACGACCACGGCCACTCCCACAGCCACTCCCACAACCACTCCCACTCCGGCGGCCACCTCATGACCCTCGAGTGCGGCTGCGGCTGCGGTCACGACCACGGCCACTCCCATGACCACGGCCATTCCCACGGCCACTTCACCCTCGACCACGACTGCGGCTGCGGTCACGACCACGGCGACGGTCACAGCCACGGCGATGCCCACTTCCCCCGCGAGCTGTTTGTCGCCATCCCCCTCTTCGTCGCCGGCCTGCTGCTCAAGGGGACCCCTTCCACCCTCGCGCTGCTGGCCGCCTACGCCGTCGCCGGCTTCGCCCCCATCCGCACCGCTGTCCGCAACACCCTGGGCGGCAACCTGTTTGACGAGAACTTCCTCATGACCATCGCCTCCTTCGGCGCCGTCGTCATCGGTGAGCCCCACGAGGCCTGCGCCGTCATGCTGCTCTACCGCCTCGGCGAATACCTGCAGGACTACGCGGTGGACAGCTCCATGCGCTCGATCGACGCCCTGATGGAGCTGCGCCCCGAAACCGCCCGCCTCATCACCGCCGACGGGGAGCGCGAGGTCCATGCCGAGGCGCTGCGCATCGGCGACCTCATCTCGGTCCGTCCCGGTGAGCGCATCGCGGCCGACGGTGTGGTGGTTCACGGCGAAAGCTACCTGGATCTCTCCGCCCTGACCGGCGAATCGGTGCCGGTGGCGGCAGGGGAGGGGAGCGAGGTGCTCTCCGGCGCCATCAACCGCGACGGTCTGCTGGAAATCCGCGTCACCGCCCTGGCCGACGCTTCCACCGCGGCCCGTGTCATCCGTCTGGTAGAAGAAGCTTCCAAACAGAAGGCCCCCACCGAGAACTTTATCACCAAGTTCTCGCGCATCTACACCCCCACCGTCTGCGCCATCGCCGCCGGCATGGTGCTGGTGCTGGGCGGATTTGGCATCCGCAGCTGGAGTGAGGCGTTTTACAGCGCCTGCACCCTGCTCGTCATCTCCTGCCCCTGCGCCCTGGCGATTTCGGTGCCGCTCGGCTTCTTCGCCGGTCTCGGCGCCGCCTCCCGCCGCGGCGTCCTCTTCAAGGGCGGCAACTACCTGGAAGCCCTCGGCGAGGTGCGCCACCTGGTGCTGGACAAGACCGGCACCCTCACCACCGGAAAGCTGACGGTCAGCGCCGTCGAGCCGGTCGGCATCAGCGAACAGGAGCTGCTGCGCCTGGCGGCTGCTGCCGAGAGCGCCTCCAACCACCCTGTCGCCAAGGCCATCACGGCGGCGGTCAGCGACCATCCCGTCGCCGATGAGGTCACCGAGCTGTCCGGCCGCGGTATCCGCTGCCGGGTGGAGGGCAGGGAGGTGCTGTGCGGCAACGCCCGTCTGATGAAGGAGTCGGGCATTGAGGTCGGCGAGGATCTCGTCACCTGTGTCCATATCGCCGCCGACGGCACCTATCTCGGCCACATCAAGGTGCAGGACACCCTGCGCGACGACGCCGCCGAAACCCTGCGCAGCCTGCGCACGCTGGGCGTGAACCACATCGTCATGCTCACCGGCGACAACGCCGGTGCCGCCGCCCCCGTCGCCGCTGCGGCCGGGGTGGATGAGTTCCACGCCTCGCTGATGCCCAAGGACAAGGTCACCTGGCTTGAGCAGATCAAAGCCGCGGCTGCCGAGGGTGAGCGCACCGCCTTTGTGGGCGACGGTATCAACGACGCCCCCGTGCTGGCCCTTGCCGACGTTGGCATCTCGATGGGTATGGGTACAGCGGCGGCCATCGAAGCCTCCGATGTGGTGCTCACGGAAGAACGCCTCGGCGGCCTGGTGGCGGCGCTCCAAGTGTCGAGAGACACCCGCCGCACCGTGCGTCAGAACATCATCTTCTCCCTCACCGTCAAGGGCGG
>JAFQKL010000208.1 GCA_017396965.1 Clostridia bacterium | reverse complement strand
TGATGCGGTAGCTGACGCTGGGGGCGGTGGTGATCAGCTCCATGTTGTTCTCGCGCTCCAGGCGCTCGATGATGATCTCCATGTGCAGCAGGCCGAGGAAGCCGCAGCGGAAGCCGAAGCCGAGGGCCACGGAGGTCTCCGGCTCAAAGAGGAGGGAGGCATCGTTGAGCTGCAGCTTCTCGAGGGCCTCGCGCAGATCCTCGTACTTGGCGCCGTCTAAGGGATAGATGCCGCAGAAGACCATGGGAACGGCGGGGCGGTAGCCGGGCAGCGGCTCGGCGCAGGCGCGGGAGACGTGGGTGACGGTGTCGCCCACGCGGGTGTCCTTGACGTTTTTGATGGAGGCGGTAAGGTAGCCGACCTCGCCCGCCGTCAGCTGCGCGGTCGGCTCCATGCCGATGGGGCGCAGCACGCCGACCTCCACCACATCGAAGGTGGCGCCGGTCTGCATCATGCGGATGGTGTCCCCCGCTTTCAGGGTGCCGTTGAAGAGGCGCAGATAGACGATGACTCCCTTGTAGGCGTCGTAGATGGAATCAAAGATGAGGGCTTCGAGGGGGGCATCTGCGTCGCCCTCGGGGGCGGGAATGGTGCGCACGATCCCCTCCAGCACCGATTCAATGCCGATGCCCTGCTTGGCGGAGATGAGGGGGGCTTCGGAGGCGTCGAGCCCGATGACATCCTCAATCTCGCCCTTGACGCGGTCGGGCTCGGCGGCGGGAAGGTCGATTTTATTGATGACGGGGAGCAGCTCGAGGTCATGCTCCAGGGCGAGGTAGGTGTTGGCCAGCGTCTGGGCTTCGATGCCCTGGGCGGCGTCCACCACCAGCACGGCCCCTTCGCAGGCGGCGAGGGAGCGGGAGACTTCGTAGTGGAAGTCGACGTGGCCGGGGGTGTCGATGAGATTCAGGATATAAGTCTCCCCGTCCTCTGCCTGATACTGGAGGCGTACGGCGCGGGCCTTGATGGTGATGCCCCGCTCACGCTCCAGCTCCATATTGTCGAGCAGCTGGTTTTCCATGTCGCGCTGAGAGACGGATTTGGTGTGCTCCAGCAGACGGTCGGCCAGCGTGGATTTTCCGTGGTCGATGTGGGCGATGATGGAGAAATTACGGATGTTGGACGTGTTCAAGCGGCGCTTCCTCCTTCTTTGTCATAAATCTTATTATACCATGGACGAGGGGGCTTGGCAAGGCGGTACGGCCGAGTCTGTTGCAGAGGAAGGGAGACAAAACGCCCCGGGCGGCGGGGCGTTTTCCGGCGTGGTTATTCGGTCATGGCGGGTGGGGCCGGCTCGTCCGGGATCGGCAGGATGCCGTCGTTTAAGACGGTGGTTTCGGCGAGGTAAATGAGCTCGTCCTCCTGATAGGTCTCCACCCGCAGAGGCAGGGCGTAGTAGAGGCTGATCCAGTAGTGTTCGGTGAGGGGCAGTTCAGGGTCCTGATAGGAGACGTAGATCACCTGTTCTTCGCCGAGCACCTCATAGCGCAGGGTGGTGATCTGCTCGGGCGGCAGGGTGAGGAGGGTGGCGATGTCCACCATGCCGATGGCGGAGAGGGGGGTGGTGGCTTCGCCGGCGGTGACGGTGACGCTGCGGCCGTCCGCCGTCAGGGTGAGGCGGCCGTTCTGCCGGCGCAGACCGCGGCGGACGATGCCACCTTCAAGCAGCTCCGACTGAAAGTCCTCCCCCTCTTTGCGGTAGGCGGCGATAAAGCTGCGCACCGAGCTGCCGCTCCAGTGGTGGATAGCCCCCTCCCAGAACAGCATCTCCGGCTCACGCACCTCAGCGAGCAGGGCGAGGTAGCCCTCCGCCGTCAGCTCTGTCTCGAGGCGCAGCGGCTCCTCGAGGGGGTCGAGGGAGGGATTGTCGGCAAACTCCTCTTCCGGCATGGAGGCGATGGGGGCACTGGTGGGTGCCTGCCAGAGGCCGCGCAGCAGGAACAGGGAGAGCAGGGCCAGCAGCGACAGGGTGAGCGGGAAGAGGGCGTGGCGGCCGCGGGAACTCATGAGCGGCTGCCTCCGAACGGCTCGGGCGGAATGTCGCGCAGGCCGTAGACATACTCAATGGCGTCGGCGATGCGGCGGCAGGCGTGACCGTCTCCGTAGGGGTTGACGGCCTGGGCCATCGCCTCGTAGGCGGCGGCATCGTCGAGCAGGCGGGCGGCTTCGCGGACGATGTCCTCCCGGTCGACACCCACCAGGCGGGCGGTGCCGGCTTCGATGGCCTCGGGGCGCTCGGTCTCGCGGCGCAGCACCAGCACGGGGCGGCCGAGGGCCGGGGCCTCCTCCTGCAGACCGCCGGAATCGGTGAGGCAGAAGTGGCAGCGGGCGAGGAGGTTGTGCATATCGCCGGTGGAGAGGGGGGCCAGGAGGGCGACGTTCGGGAGACCCGAAAGCACCTCCTCCGCCGTCTGCCGCACGGTGGGGTTGGGGTGGACGGGGTAGATAAAGGCGGTGTCCGGATAGCGGTCGGCCAGCTCGCGCACGGCTTCACAGATGCTGCGCAGCGGCGCGCCCCAGTTCTCGCGGCGGTGGGCGGTGACGACGACAATGCGCCGGTAGGCCTCCAGCAGCGGCGGCAGGGCCTCGTCTTCAAAGGTATGGTCGGGGCGCACGGTGTAGTCAAGCGCATCGATCACCGTGTTGCCGGTGACAAAGACGTTGCGGGTGACCCCTTCTGCCGCCAGGGCAGCGGCATTTTTGGCGGTGGGGGCGAAGTGGAGGTCGCAGAGCTGCGCCGCCATCAGGCGGTTGCCCTCCTCGGGGAAGGGGGCGCGGCGGTCGCCGGTGCGCAGGCCCGCCTCCACATGGCCGACCGCGGTCTGACAGTAAAACGAGGCCATCGCCGCGGCGGCGGTGGTGGCGGTGTCCCCATGCACCAGCACCAGGTCGGCGGGGCGGCGGCGGAGGACCTCCTCCAGCCCGGTGAGGATTCTGGCGGCGACGCCGCAGAGGCTCTGGCGCTGCTGCATGATATTAAGATCGTCGTCCGGCACCAGGCCGAAGTGGGCGTTGACGAGGTCGAGCAGCTCGCGGTGCTGCGCAGTGACGCAGACGCGACAGTCGATCCCCTCTCTTCTTCTCAGCTCCCGCACCAGCGGCGCCATTTTAATGGCCTCGGGGCGGGTGCCGAAGACGGCGAGCACCGAAAGCGGCCGCTCCTTGCCGAAGACTTTTGTTTGATCACTCATGATGCTCCTCCTTGTGGGGGATCTCCCCCTGCTCCGCAGCACGCAGCATGGCGGCGCGGTGGTCATCGAGAATTCGGATGGCGACAACCGCCAGCAGCAGCCCGCAGCCGATGCCGAGCAGCGCCTTGGTCATGGTGGTGGTGGACAGCAGCACCGCCGAGAGGCCGAGGATGGCCGACACCACATACATGATGGCAACCGCCTGCTTCTGGGAAAAGCCCATGTCGATCAGGCGGTGGTGCAGGTGGCCGCGGTCGGCCTCCATCGGCGAACGGCCGGACAGCATCCGCCGCAGCATGGCGAAGGCCGTGTCGAAAATCGGCAGGCCGAAGATGAGGAAGGGGATGAAGAAGCTGATGACGGCATACATCTTGAACAGCCCCTGAATCGAGAGGGAGGCGAGGACAAAGCCCAGGAAGGTGGCACCGGTGTCCCCCATGAAGATTTTGGCGGGATTTAAATTGTAGGGAAAAAAGCCGATGCAGGCGCCGCAGAGGATGGCGGCGAGCAGGGCGATATCGTATTCGCTGACGAGGATGGCGATGGCGAGGATGGAGAAGGTGCCGATGGAGGAGACGCCGACGGCAAGACCATCCAACCCGTCGATAAAATTGACGGCGTTGGTCATGCCGACGATCCAGATGATGGTCAGCGGAATGGAGAAGATGCCGAGCTTCATGTAGGGATCATCGGAGAAAACGTTGAAATTGGTGACAATCTCCACCCGCACACCGTGCATCACCGGGATCAGAGCGGCCAGAATCTGAACGACAAACTTCGGCTTGGCCGGCAGCGCGCAGACATCATCCACCATGCCCAGCACGACGATGATGACGCAGCCCATCAACGTGCCGCGCAAACTCTCGGTCAGCTCACAGAAGACCAGGGTGGTGAGCAAAAAGGCGAGGAAGATGGCGAGACCGCCGAGGCGGGGGATGGGGGTTTTATGCATTCTGCGCTCGTCTTTGGGCACATCCACCGCGCCAATGCGACCCGCCAGAATCTTGACCGGCGGGGTGAGGAGGAAGGCAAGGAGGGCGGCGGCGGAAAAGGCCAGCAGCAGCTTGAGGTAAGATTCCTGTGGCATGGGCGGCAACGCACCTTTCTGCAATCGTAGTCATCGTCATCGAAGGGAAAGCCGCCGCCGGAGGATCCGGGGCGGCCGGGTTTCAGTCCGCTTCTTCTTATTCTACCGCTTTTTGATCCGATTGCAAAGGGGGATCCGGGAAATTCTTTGTGAAAAAATGAAGAACAGGGGGCAGGGGGGCTTTCATCGGGCTTTCGCTTTACGGTTCGATCATCCGGCGGGGACCGTCATCCTGCATGGCCGCCTGCTGGCGAACGCGCCAGGCGGCGTCGGTCAGCAACAGATCATTGAGCAGCGCACCGGTCACCAGCAGAATTCCGGTGAGGTAGAGCCAGAGGAGAAGCACCATGACCCCGCCGAGTGAGCCGTAGTACAGGGAGTAGCGGCCCGCATGTTCCACATACCACGCAAAACAAAAGGAGAGCAGCTGCCAGCCTGCCACCACCAAAACAGCCCCGGGCAGCACCTGTCGGCGGGTGAGGTGACGGCCCGGTACGCAGCGGTAGAGCCCTGTCAGCAGCATCAACGAGAGTACGGCAATCACCGCAACCCGCCAGTGGAGCAGATGGGTCAACAGACCTGCGAGCGGCGGCATAAGCCTCTGCAGCAGCCCGGCCAGATAGTCGCCCGCCACCAGGAGGAGCAGACTGAGCAGCAGCACCATCACCAGAGCGAGACTCAGCAGCAGTGAGAGCAGGATGCGGCCGAGGGTGGACCTCTCTTTTTTCACCCGCATCGCCCGGTCGATGGCGTCGCTGAGCGCACGCGCCATCCGGGAGAGGAACCAGAGGGAGAGCAGCAGGCTCATCAGGGCGGTGGGCGCGGCTGCGCGGTCAATGTGGAGCAGATAGTCGGCAAAGAGGCGGACAATGTCGTCCGGGACCAGCAGGCTTTCGCTCATCCAGTGCAGCAGTGCTTCGGAGAAAAGCGGCAGCAGGGAGTTGACAAAGAGCAGCAGCGGAAAGATGCAAAAGAGCAGATCATAAGCCAGCATGGCGCCAAGGCCCGTCAGATCGTCCCGGGTGAAGCGGCAGATCAGGCGAAAGGCGAGGTGGAAGAGACGGGAGCGGTGAAGGGCAGGATAGAGTCGAAGATAGAGTGTTTCAAGCATAATCTCCTCCGTACGCTCCGGCTGGGAGCGGTGGTTTGGTGGCAGAAGTTTCGCTGGATGGAGTGGGGCGGACGGGGCACAATGAGGGCGCACAGTCCTTCTTCAGCATGACCCGGCAACAGAGATTTACCCGCCGGGCGGCTAAGGCGCTGTGTGAAAAAAGGAGGTGGCGCAGTGAAGCGTTTTCTGAAGGCCCTGACAGGGCCTGCCCTCTGTCTGGCGGCGGCCGGGCTGCTCTGTCTTTCCGGCTGCGCCGATCCCTCTCCCTTCGGAACGGTCTCCACCACCCGAATGGATGTCCGCGACGGGGTGACCTGGCGGGCGCGGCGCAGCAAGCTGCCGCTCGTCCCCACCTTTCAGGAGGGGGCCAATGCCGTGCTCACCGAGCAGATCATCTGGGAGGCGGCGCACGGCGATGTCAGCCGTCATCCTGCCTTCTGGCAGGCGGGCAACTGGCTGGAGGGGTTGAGCATCGACCTCCTCGGCATCACGGGGATCGACCGCAATACGATGGAGAGCCGGCTGGCGGAAGGACTTCGGTACGACACGCCGGCCGAGCCTTAGCTTCCCATCTGTTTTCAAGGGGCGGGAGAGTGCATTTCTTCCAAAAAAGGGGGGCGCTCTCCCCTTCCCTTTTGTTGTCCCAATCTCTTGACAGAGACGGGCACAAACCTGTAGAATAAAAAGTATCAATCGAGTTCCCGCGGGGAATCGACGTGTCCAGACAAAACAAAGGAGGTACTGCTGCTATGAAGTACGTAACAGAGGGCTACGAGCCGAAAGATGTCCTGCAGTTCTTTGAGGATATCGCCCAGATTCCGAGAGCCAGCGGCAATGAGGCCGCCGTTGCGCAGTATATTTACGACTGGGGCAAGGGCCTTGGTCTTGATGCCTACAAGGACGAGTTTAACAACGTCGTCTTAAAGAAGCCGGGCAGCGCCGGCTGTGAGAATCTGCCCCCCATCATCCTCCAGGGCCATACCGACATCGTCGCCATCAAGCTGCCCGAGAGCAATCACGATTTCGCCAAGGATCCCCTGCCCCTCTATGTGGAGGACGGCAAGCTGCGCTCCCGCGGCACCACCCTGGGTGCTGACAACGGCAACGCCGTGGCCTACATGATGGGCGTCCTCTCCCGCGACAATCTCGTTCATCCCCCGCTCGAGTGCATCTTCACCTCCGGCGAGGAGATCGGCCTGCTGGGTGCTGCCGACCTCGACAAGAACGCCTTCACCGGCAAGCGGATGATCAACATGGACGCCGGCGGCCTCGACCAGACCATCACCACCGTCTCCTGCGCGGGCGGCCTTGAGATGAAGATGAAGCAGAAGCCCATCTGGCAGGAGGCCAAGGGCAACTTCATCTCCCTCTTCATCCACGGCCTCAAGGGCGGCCACTCCGCCGGTGCCATCCACGAGGGACGCGGCAGCGCCGGCAAGCTGATGGCCCGCATCATCAACCACGTCTCCCTTTACACCAAGACGGTGGTCGCCTCCTTCAACGGCGGCGAGAAGATGAACGCCATCATGAGCGATGTCAAGGCCGTGATCAGCGTTGAGGACGTGGCGGTTGCCATGGAGAAGATCAACAAGACCGTTGCCGACATCAAGGAAGAGCTGCGCATCACCGACGCGGGCTTTGTCTGCGAGGTCGCCGAGTGCGCCGCCCCCGCCAAGATGCTCGATGACCTGCAGAGCAAGCGCCTCGTTCAGTTCGTGCTCACCATTCCCGCCACCGTGCGCGACATGAGCTTTGAGATCGAAGGTGCCGTCATCAACTCCAACAACCTCGCCGCCGTGCAGGTGCTCGAGGACGAGATCATGGTCTGGACCCTCGGCCGCAGCAACGACGACTCCCGTCAGGAAGCGATGGGCGAGGAGGTCCGCGCCCTGGCCGATGTCTTCGGCTACGAGGTGGAGTACGGCGCTCACTTCTTCGGCTGGAAGTTCAACCCCGAGTCCAAGCTGCGCGAGCTGCACACCCGCCTGTTCAAGGAGCGGTTTGACATCGATCTGCAGGTGAAGGCCACCCACGGCGGCCTCGAGTGCGGCGTCTTCTACGGCAAGGATCCCGATCTCGACATCATCACCTTCGGCCCCGTGGCCGACGGTGCCCACACCCCCGAGGAGTACCTCGATCTCGCCTCCTTCAAGGAGATCTTTGAGTATCTGTGCTACTTCCTTGAGGAGCTGACCAAGCAGTAAGCATCTTTCATTTTTCAGTGGATCAGTCGAAGGGACGCGCCTTCCTTTTGGGGGCGCGTCCCTTTCTGTGTCCCCTTGCCTCATGGTAAGCGTTTGCGGGAGACTCGATCAAGGGACAATCTCTTCCGTCTGTCCCCGCTGCGATCTTCACAAAAAATCGGGAACCGGACTACGCTCCCCCGATTGCCTTTTGTCGTTTTCTGTGGTATCATAAGAGGTATGATGAATCTGTTTTTAACTGACGACAAACCCCTGCTGCTCCTGGCCCCCATGGCCGGAGTGACCGACCTTGCCTTTCGCCGTCTCTGCCGCTCCTTCGGGGCAGACGGCGGAGTGACCGAGATGGTCAGCGCCAAAGCGCTTTGCTTTCAGGATAAAAAGAGCCATGAGCTGTGTCCCATTGCCGATGAGGAGCGGCCCTGCGGGCTGCAGCTGTTTGGCCATGAGCCGGAGACGCTGGCGGCGGCCGTCGGCCACGTCGCCCGTCACCGGCCGGACTGGATCGACCTCAATATGGGCTGCCCCGTCCACAAGGTGGTGAGCAGTGGCGACGGGTCGGCGCTGATGCGCTCCCCTGCCCTGATCCGCGAGATCGTCTCCGCCGTCTCCGCCGCCACCCCTCTGCCGGTGACGGTCAAGCTGCGCGCCGGCATCGGCGGCGTGGTCAACGCGGTGGAATGTGCCGTGGCCGCCGAGGAGGGCGGCGCGGATGCCATTGTGGTCCATGGGCGCACCCGCGAGCAGATGTACGCCCCTTCCGCCGATTGGGAGATCATCCGCCGTGTCCGTGAGGCGGTTTCCGTGCCTGTGATCGCCAACGGCGACATTGATTCGCCGGAGGCTGCGCTGCGGGCGATCGAGCAGACCGGGGCCGCCGGGGTGATGGTGGGCCGAGCCGCGATGGGCAATCCCTTTCTCTTTGCCGCCATCCGCGCTGCGCTGGACGGGCGCGACCTTCCCCCGCCGCCGTCGGTGGCCGAACGGCTGCGGGTTGCCCGGCTGCATATCCGCGACCTCGTCGCCCTCAAGGGCGAGCGGCGCGGGATGCTGCAGGCGCGCAGCCATATGGGCTGGTATCTCAAGGGCATGAGAGGCGCCGCTTCGCTGCGGGAGCGCAGCTGTCATCTGACGACGTTGGAAGGGCTGGAGGCCCTGCTGGAGGAGGCGCTGCTTGTCTCCGGCGAGGGCTGAGCCTGTCGATCACCCATCTTTGCCGGCCTGATGTGCGGCCGGCAGGAAAGGAACCGTTATGCCGGATCTCCGTACCGACGCCGAAGTCGTCGCCGCCGTTGTCGCCGGGGACGTAGAGGCGTTTGAGACGCTGGTGCATCGCTACCAGCGGAAAATATACAACACCGTCCTCCGGCTGAGCGGAGACGCAACCGAGGCGGAGGATCTCACCCAGGAGGTCTTCCTCAAGCTCTACCGCAGTCTTGCCTCCTTCCGTGGGGACAGCAGCTTTTCCACCTTTGTCTACCGTGTCGCCTCCAACACGGCGGTGGACTGGCTGCGCAAGCGCGGCCCCCAGCCGTTGAGCCTCACCGATGAGTATGAGGACGGCGAGAGTATGGAGCACGCCCTGCCCGACCCCGCCCCGCCGCCGGAGGAGCGTCTGCTGCGCGAGGAGCAGCGGCGCGCCCTCTCGCAGGCGATTGCCTCGCTGCCCGACCACCAGCGTCTGGTGCTGGTGCTGCGGGAGGTGGACGGCTTGAGTTATCAGCAGATCGCAGAGGTGACGGGCATCGGCGAGGGCACGGTGAAAAGCCGCATCAACCGAGCGAGAAAAAATTTGCGAAAAAAGCTGCTGGAAGGGAACTTTTTTGAATCCCTTGCGTCTAAAGAGGGAGAGCAGCAAAAACCACCCGTCAACCGCCCTTCTGAGGAGGGCGAAGCCGGAAAGGAGGCGCGATGCATATGACCTGCGAGCAGGCCAGACAGGCGGCCGAGCTGCCGCCATCGGAACGCGGCGAACCGCTCTCTCTCGCACTGGATCAGCATCTCAATGGCTGCGAAACCTGCAGACAGTCCCTGCTGCCCGACCTCCGGCTGGAGGCGTGGTGGGAGGCTGTTGAACAAGATGTGCCGGCCGGGCTGTCCGAGCGGATTATGGCCGCCGTGCGGCGGGAAGTGATCTCGGAGACGGCGCCGCCGGAGACGCTGCCGGTGATGGAATTCCTCCGCGCCGACGAGGAACAGGCCCCTTATGAGGCCGATGGCAAGGTGATTCCCCTGCAGACCGCGCAGCCGTCCGCGCAAACGGCTCTGTACAGCGCCCCCAGCTGGCAGAAGGGACGAAAGAAGCGGCGTCGGATGGCGCGGCAGGAGAAGCGGCGGTGGACCTCCTTCGCCGCGGCACTGGCCGTGCTGTTGCTCACGCCCACCCTGTTGCACGCGGTGCAGCGGTTGACGCCTCTGATGGACGGAGGCGCCGAGACGGCACAGATGGAGGCTGTCGTGGAAGGGTCTTATGGCAGCTCCGCAGGAGCTGCCACCGGCCCCGCCGGGGGGGCCGGGGCGCAGGCGGCAGAGGTGCCGCCCGCTGCCAATGATGTGCGGACCGCCGACCCGCCGGGAGAGCCGGCGACGGAGGAGCCGGTGCCGCAGCCGCTTTATGCGGAGATGTCGCCCGCGCCGAATGGGGATGCCAATGAGTTCAACTACTCTACGGACGGCGACGCGTCCGCCGCTGAGATCGGCTCCTCTTCGCCCGATGTGACCATGCGGGCGCAGGAGGACGGCGGGGTGGACCCGCTGATGGTGTCCAAGCGGCTGTCGCTGCCGGCGG